>DATDZK010000001.1:0-2052 GCA_035288725.1 Candidatus Nanoarchaeia archaeon
CCCGCTAAAGATTGGATACATAGTAAAGGACAAGATGAGCCTGGAAACAGTCCTGGCTCCAAGAGTGTCAACCGAATAATTCTTATACTAATTGTGATACATCTTTTCCATGGACAAAGAAGGAGCTCTGACTGTTGTTAAAACATATGCCATAATATTCTATATATTAAGTGCTCTTGATTTTCTTGGCGCTTTATTTATCATGTTTATGGGAAGTGCGCTTGGAGGACTCATGCCTTTCCCAGCAATGCCTTTTGTGTCTGGAGCAATAGCACTTATTCCACTTATCATGGCAGTGCTCTTGTTCATTGCAGGCAACAACCTTAGAAAAAGAACCGAAACTGGCAGGATTCTTGCAATAATCGCCTCTATTCTCCTATTGACTAGTTTTCCCATCGGAACTGTTATTGGTGCTTTAGGAATTTACTTCTTTGCGTTCGAGCCTGCTGTGAAATCCCTGTTTCAGGCCAGGCAGCCTTCTGTTATTCTTACTTCTCAAAAGGCAGTAAGCAGACATACACGCAAGGTCAAAAGAAAAACTGCAAAGCACAAACCAGCACGAAAGAAACGGCGCTCTAGATAGCAAACCTTATAATTTGCATTTCTCTACTTTTAAAGGAAAAAAAGAGGGACATATGCCACACAAAGCGCAAGCGCTCTTCCAGATAATAGTCATTGTCGCAGCCATATTCTCCATTAGCGTTTTCGAAGCTTCTCCTGCAAAAGCAGCGGAACAGGCATGCTGCGAACGCACAAAGCAGGGAGAAACCTGCCAGTACACCACATCAGACCAGTGCGACCCTGCATTCACACAATCCCAAAACTCGTGCAGCGCAACGCAATTTTGCGGCAATGTCTGCTGCTACCAGCAAAACACAGGAATCTGCAGCAATGCTGTGCCACTCTCTACCTGCCTTACTAGCGGAGGAACAGCAATACAAGGAAGCTGCAGCGCAAATTCTGCATGCAGCCTGGGATGCTGCCAGCTTGGAGACAATTACCAGCTAACAACAGAGCAGCAGTGCAGGCAGATTTCAAGCGCGTACCCGCAGCTTACAGGACAGGATAATTTTGATGAAGCCATCCAGGATGAAATACAATGCGTACAACAAGTAAACAACCAAGAAGAAGGATGCTGCGTATCTGAAGGAACGTGCAGCTACACATCAAGAGAGATTTGTGATGCGCCGCAACAGCAGCTTGACGGCAGTGACGGATTCTATCCAAACACATTCTGCAGCTCTCCAAGCCTGAACTGCAATGCATGCGAGCCTCATGCAAGAAAAGGATGCTACCAGGACAATGTTTACTGGCTTGACAGCTGCGGGAACAGGGAAGACATTGTTGAAAGCTGCAATGCCGAACAAGCATGCCAGACACAAGGCAATGATGCACAATGCGCAAGCATTAACTGCGAGACTACACAAGCATATCAAAACAATGCTGACGATCCCATAACAGGGCAAGGAGGAGCAAGGCTGCATGGTGAAAGCTGGTGCGTATATGAAGGGCCAACTGGAGACTTCCTTGACTATCCAGGAACAAGGCATTACAGGCACTACTGCTTTGAAGGAAAGGAATATGCAGAAGAATGCAGGGACTACAGGGAAGAAATATGCATACAGGGAAGCTATACTACAAACCAGGGAGCAACCAGGAGCGAGGCAAAATGCCTGCCAAATTTCCATAAGTCAGAAACAGGATACAAATTTGACAGCAACGTCACGACAGTGCCTTTAGGGCAGGCATTCTGGGAAAGGAAAAAAACAGCAGAGCGCAGCGCACCACAGGCATCAGCAGCACAGGTATGCAAAAAGGGAAAAAGCACATGCGATATTTACTACGCAAAAGCACCTTTAGGCGGCTGGGAATGCGTGGCTAATTGCGAATGCGAAGAGCAGGCATGGTTTGATGACGCAGCCATGTTCTGCAAAGCTCAAGGAGACTGCGGGCCAGACTACAACATTATAGGGAAAAAATCCGTGAGCAATATAAAGGTAAAAATTGACGGAGACTGGAGCGTTGGCGATCTGCCTCAGCCAAGCGCCATTA
>DATDZK010000002.1:0-2596 GCA_035288725.1 Candidatus Nanoarchaeia archaeon
AAAGGGATTCTCTGCTCTTCCTTATCTTAAGCCTTCCTGCCTCCAAGCGCGTTATGTCAAGAAGATCATTTATCAGCCTATTCAGCCTTACAACATTCCTGAGCACGATATTCAGGCTCTCTTTCTGCATTCTCTTGGGCATCTTCTTGTTTATAAGAAGCTCAAGCTGGGACTGCATTGGTGTCAGCGGAGTCCTCAGTTCATGAGAGACCATTGAAAGGAAAAGGGTTTTTGCGCCTTCGAGCTGTTTCTCATCTGTGATATCACGGCCAATGGCAAAGATAAATTTTTCTTCCATAAGAGAGGATAAGCTCCACGAGAACCATTTGTAGGATCCGCTACTGCATCTGTATCTATTCTCGAAAGTTATAACTTCCTTGCCAGCTGTGAGCTGCTTGGCAGCGTCAATAGTTGATTTGATATCATCTGGATGCACAAAATGGATGTAGGGCTTGGATAAAAGCTCATCTTTTGTCCATCCCAATGTTTTCTCCCATGCAGGATTAAGCTGTTTGAAATAACCATCAAATCCTGCTATGGCCAGCATATCGATTGAGAGATTAAACAGCCTATTTCTTTCTTCTACTGCACGCTTATACTCAAGGCCCATTTTGATATTACTGTCCAGCATGATGCTTAAGACACCAATGCTTGATGCAATCATTGCAATTGAGGTGCTGAATGCCATTGGGATCTTTGTGCTGCCGTATGATATGGGCGCCCCATAGATATACCCAAGAAGAAAAGCGCTGCCCATAACAAACGGGGCAAATACGAGCATTCCGGCAAGCATGTTGCGGCCAGAGCTCAATTCTTTTGGTCCCTTATCTGAGACTGTGGCAAGCAGTATCAATGAGCTGCTTATCAGAAGGAGGGATATTGCAGTCGGCAAAGCCATTTGGCCAACAGGGATCAGGCCAAGCGTCTCGCCTGTATAAGAGAAAATCCAGCGGTCAACCTGCAGATCAACCCCAGTCAGGAATTCACTCATCCTTAAAAGCGCAATAATTCCAACGACCGAGGAGATTATCACAGCGGCTCTCTTTCTCCATTGCGTGCTGCCAAGGCTCAGGCATAAAGCAATGCTCAGAAAGATAAATGAAAGCGCAGTATTTGGCGCCATGGGGATATAATCAGCCCTAAAGCTTGAAAGAATTGTCCTTCCGGTGAACCAGCCAATAAATGCGAGAAAGCCAAGGGCGAATATTATCAAGGCAGACACTCTTGTAATCCAATCAAAGATTTTGCCATATCCTTTGTAATGCATGATTATTCTCTCCTCAGTGCCTTCTTGGTTATCTGTTCTTTTCTAATAAGAATATTCCTGCGCCCCACATCACAAATAATAATGCAGTATGGAAGGCCATTGCTGTGCTGTATCCTTCAAATGAGAAATATAATGCAGGGACATCAAGGATGTATCCGAGAACAGCTGCAAGACCTAATAATAAAACAAGACAACCAAGGTACTTCACAATTCTTGTCTGCCTTTTTTGGACCGCAGTGAGGATTGCTGCAATGCCAATCAGGATGAAATTGGCCATTGTCGCGATAGAAGGCCTGCCAGGGGCAGTTGTCTTTACAGCACCAATCTCCTCCTTGTAGAATAGTGTTGCATTGCTGCTGGCTGCACCAAAAGCGCTTGATATCAAGAGTATCCCGGCCAGCGATATTAAAGCCACGCCGGTAATGATAAGGATGATCTTGATTATATCTGCTTTCTCTTCTTTGAACTTTGCTGCGCTGTAAAGTATAATCCCGCTCAGCAGAAAACACAGTGCAGTGATGAACTTCATGGTGACCCACTGCGGCAGCACGCTTTTCAGGATACCAATGTCAGCTATCCAGCCGAACATAACCAGAATGCCAGAAACCATGATGATTATGGCGAGTATTTTTGTGATTTTTGCATTAAGAGCAGCTGTCTTTGAGATATCCTCTTTTGGTATTTCTACCATTGCCATCACATCTTTTATTTGATTCTATATATGTGGTATATAATAGGTATATATAATTTGCGCCATTATTGCATTTTTCTGCTAAGTTTATTGCAAATAAGATACCTTTTTTGTATAATGGGATAAACAGATAAACAGCAGATATCGCCCCTTCAGCCCAAAATAACTACCAATCCCTGCCATATGCCAGTTATTTCCAGCTCTCCATTGTCGCCTCTGCGCCCAGCAAAGGCTTTATATATCAGATGCTTTTACAGCATATAACCTATGTGATATATGCACAAAGGGGGTGAATAAATGGCAAAAGGTGGAGATGATAAGCTGTTTGCTTTTCTTGGTGTTTTCCTGACAATTTTGGGATTCATAATAGCGCTGCTTGCGAAGAAAGAAGACAAGTATGTGATGTATTATGCAAAACAGGGCCTTGTCCTGTTCATTGCATGGGTAGCTCTTTCAATAATAGCTATAGTGCCCATACTTGGATGGATAATAGGCGTTATTGGATGGATTGTACTGCTTGTGCTGTGGATAATCGGTCTTGTCTATTCAGTGTCAGGAGAGATGAAACCTATTCCTCTGCTCGGCAAGTATGCTGAGAAGATAAACATTTAGAAACCTTTTTATTCTTTGTTTTTTTT
>DATDZK010000003.1:0-3060 GCA_035288725.1 Candidatus Nanoarchaeia archaeon
CTTGACTGGTCACGGCACGCAAACTAATGACATGATCATATGTTCGTGCATCCCCCATAACACCTACTGTCCTTATTGGAAAAAGAGCTGCCAATGCTTGCCATACTTTTTGGTATAATCCTTCTCTCTTTAATTCTTCAATGAAAATAGCATCTGCTTCTCTTACTAGCTCTAATCTTTCTTTTGTAACCTCGCCAATTACTCTGATTGCCAGTCCCGGCCCGGGAAATGGATGCATTTTTAGAATATCCAGTGGAATATCCAATTCTTTTCCTAGAATTCTCACATCATCTTTGTAAAATTCTCTTAATGGCTCAATAAGCTTCAATTGCATTTTTTCTGGTAAGGTTAAATTATGGTGGGATTTTATTTTTGCAGCAGCATTTGTTGGCTGAGCACTCTCAATTCTATCCGGATAGATGGTTCCTTGCCCAAGAAACTCTATGTCTGGATAACTATTTTTCAATTCTTTTGCTTTTTCTTCGAATATTTCAATAAATGTATGCCCGATAACCTTTCTTTTTTCCTCAGGCTCGGTAATTCCTTCGAGTTTTTTAATAAACTTGTTTGTAGCATCAATGCTATAATAATTTGAGAACATTTTTTGATATACCTCGTCTATTTTTTCTTTTTCCCCCTTGCGCATAAACCCGTGATCTACAAAAACACAATGCAGCCTATTCCCTATTGCTTCATACAGTAATACTGCGGCGACGGTGCTGTCTACACCGCCTGAGATTGCCATTAAAACAGATTTGCCTTGCACTGCCTCTTTTATTTCTTTGATTATCCTTTCTTTTCTATCAGATATGCTAAAATCACTTTTAGCATTGCATATCATTGTAAAATTCTCCAGTACTTTCATACCGTTAACAGTATGCGCAACTTCAGGATGGAACTGTACGCCATATATCCTTTTTTCTTCATTGGCAATTGCTGCGTGTTTACAATTTTGCGAACTTGCTAAAATTTCGAAATCATTTATTCTGGTTATTTGATCACCATGCGACATCCATACTTCTTCCTGTTCACTTAATCCTCCTAAGATACCTTTTCTTTTTTCTATTCTTACAATAGTCCTGCCATATTCTTTAAATGTACCGCGCTCAACCGTTCCATATCTTTTTCCAATGAGATGCATTCCATAACAAACCCCCAAGATTGGAATGTTCAATGCGTAGATATCTGGATCAAGTTGAGGAGCGTTTTCTTCGTATACTGAAGCTGGTCCTCCTGAAAGAATAATCCCTTCTGGATTTAATGCATTTACTATTTCTGCGGAACTTGTCCCAGGAAGAATTTCTGCGCAGATCCCCAATTGCTGAATTCTTTTTGCAATAAGGTGCGCGAATTGAGAACCAAAATCTAGAATGACTATCATAAGCTGAGTTCTTTTTCTTCTATATAAAACTATTTAAATTGCCTTTCCTGACAATTCTTTATGCCGCCCGGAGAAAAGAGGGCTGAATACACCCTGTCAAAGGAAGGGGCAGAAGAGGTGCTCAAGATTGACGCAAATAGCTGGCCGCATATTCCTGCAATTGAAGATGATGCGCAGGCAATGGGAAGGGTTGTTGAATTACTGAGCCAGATTCCAAGCGTATACAGGCTGATTATCAACCAGAGAAGGAACTACAGCTATGGCCCGGACCAGACAAAGATGCTTGCCGAGATTGCTGCTATCTACAATTACTTGATGAAAGCAAAGCGTGCCCTGACTTATGGGGGAACAACAGAAACGAGCCTGGCATACTTCAATGAAAGAAATCCTGCCTTGCAATACCTGATTCTTAACTTGCTGACGCATGACCCTCTTGGCTGCTATGCTGAAACAAAGCGCTTACTGAGGGAAGAGAAAATACTGCACCAGCGCGAAACAAATGGGGCCTTGAAGGAAGCAAGAAGCGAGTTTATACTTTTGATGAATGAAATTGCTTTACTTCTGGAAAAAACACGATTGATCCAGTTAACTAAGGAAGAGCTGGAAGGATACCATCTCGGGGACAGGAGCTTGTACAGGACAATATTCAGGCCGATGATCACGCCGGATTTCATGTTTACAAGAGTGATGGCACAACCGCCAATAGATGCAGAGGAAGTTGATGCCTATTCTGTTGCTGACAACGAAGTTTCTATTTTCAGGAAAAGGAATGAAGTAAGCAAGCTCTACCATTTGAATCCTCCTGAGTTTAGATTAGATGAGGATAAGTATGAGTTATTACAATTAGCACGGAATGTTCTTGCAGAGTACAGGCCGAAGGAAAAAGAGTTTTTAGAGCAAGACAAGGTAAGAAGGACATTTTTCAATATTGGCAGAGACTTATTGCAGGAGCTAGCGCAAAACAAGGGAATTAACTTAACATACCAAGAACTGGAGCAGCTTGCAAACATTCTTGTGAGATATACAGTTGGATTTGGGCTGATAGAAGCATTGCTGCAGGATGACAGGATACAGGACATTACAATCAATTCCCCTGTAGGGCAGACACCGATGTTCATTGTGCACCAAGACCATGATGAATGCTATACCAATATTGTTCCCAGCAGGGAAGATGCTGAAAGCTGGGCAACGAAGTTTAGATTGTCATCAGGAAGGCCATTGGATGAGGCGAATCCTGTGCTTGATACTGAGCTTACTGTTCCTGGAGGGAGAGCAAGAGTTGCGATTCTTTCCAACCCATTAAGCCCGACAGGGGTTGCATTTGCACTGAGAAGGCAGAGAGACAAGCCGTGGACGTTGCCATTGTTCATGCAGAGAAAAATGCTGACACCGTTGGCTGCAGGATTGCTGAGCTTCATGATTGATGGGGGACGCACATTGTTAATTTCAGGTACACGGTCCAGCGGCAAGACGGCTCTTCTAGGAAGCTTAATTGTTGAGCTCATGAGAAAGACGAGATTAGTTACTGTTGAAGACACGCAGGAGCTCGCGATTGACGAGTATAGAAAAATTGGCTACAACATCCAGAGCATGAAGGTGCGAAGCGCATTGACTGCTGCGACTTCGGAACTTGCAGCTGAGGAAGGAGTGAGGACAAGCTTGCGCCTAGGAGATTCTGC
>DATDZK010000004.1:0-2333 GCA_035288725.1 Candidatus Nanoarchaeia archaeon
AAGAGAGCTCCATGGGTGTTTGCCCTGCCCATTAAGGAGCTGCTGGTGCGTTCTTTCTGCTTTCCTTTTTCCTGAGCGATAGAACAAGACTTTTTGCCTTTCTTTCCAGAACATCATGCTTATTCCCTGCTTTTCGCACGCTGCAAACATGCAGTCAAGCAGGATTCCTGGGTGCATAGAGTATTTTCTATCTACTCCAAGCTCGTACAGGCTTTTTAGAACATACCTTTGGATTTCATTTGCTAAAGGGTACACGTCGCTTCACTTTTCCTGTGTTTTTGTTGTTAAAAAAGATTTCTCTTTGCCTTGCTTCACTAGAAAAACTATAAAAGGCAGCATTCTTGGTTGTTTTTATGCAAAAATATGCGCTTCTGGTTCTTAGCCTTGTGCTTATTCTTCCAGGCGTTGGAGCTTCTCTTACGCTTGATGGTCCTGCTAACACAGTTTACAACATAGGAGACAGCGCCACGCTCAGCGGTCTGATCACCCCTGCCAAGGACATGCTTGGTCTTTTCAGGATTGACTTAAGGTGCCAGGGAGACACGCAGCTATTTGTCAAGCTGATGAGCCTGAAGAAGAACCAGAGAGTCTCATTTTCAGAGAGCCTGCCTGTGCCCTTTTACCAGGAAGGAGAGTGCATTTTTCATGCAACTGTGACTGCTGACCACGCCACTGCTGAGGAGGCAACTTCACGCGCATTCAGCATCAGCAAAGCATTGAAAGGAACGCTTGCATGGGACAAGAAGCAGGTGCAGCTTGGAGACACTGCCACATTAGAGGGAGATGTATACCATCTTGATGGCACTGGAATTGCAGGAAGCGCCACCCTCTTGTTCCAGCAGGAAAATGCAACCATTGCTGCTGACACTGTTCAAATTGAGAACGGGCATTTTTCATATGCATGGAAGACGCAGGCGCAGCCACCTGGAATATATAATGCGCAGATTGATGCGCGCGACACGCTTGGGAACATGCAGATATTTACCAGCGATTCTATTACCTTGATGGGCAACCTTTCCATTGACTTGGAAGAGACTGTTTCGCATGTGCTGCCTAGAAAGGAGATTACTGTGAAGGGAACTGTGACTACAAGCGCAGGCACTGCTGTGGAAGATGGACAAGTCTCATTCACATATGCTGGCAACTCTTATGACACCAAGATTAAGGGTGGGGCATTCAAGACAACTTTTGAAATATTATCTGCTGCAAAGACCGAGAATGTATCAGTTGCCTTGGTTGCTGTTGACAAGTATGGCAACACTGGAGGGATTACATTTTCATTTGCTGTGGATGCTGTGCCCACTACTTTGGTCTTCACTGTGCCTGAAGGAGAATTCAAGCCTGAGGAAAAGTTTGCTGTTGAGGCGAGAGTGCTTGACCAGGGAGGGGACATTTTTGGTGAGGACATTGGTGTTGATATCTACAATCCTGGCGGCAGGCGCGTTTTCCAGGAAGTTATTGCATCCGGGACTTCAAAGGAATTCCAGCTTCCTGTTTTTGCTGAGCCAGGGGACTGGAAGATAAAGGCATCTAGCAATGATTTTACTTCAAGCAAGACCTTGTATGTGAAGGAAGTGAAAGAGCTTGACTATAGGCTTGAAGGGAATGCCCTGACTGTCACAAACATTGGCAATGTGAAGTATGATGAGCCTGTCAAGATTGCGATGCAAGGATTTGACAGGCCTGTGAACATTGTCAGGAACATTGACCTGGACGTGAACGAGAGCGTGACAGTTAACCTTGGAGAGGGAAATCCTACAGGTGCATATTCTGTTGCTGTCGGAGACAAGGTATTCAATGACGTGAAGGTTGAAGGATTTGCCAGAAAGGATTACAGCTGGGTGTATTATGTCATTCTTGGGGTGCTTATATTTGGGCTGATTTACTTCTTCATGCTCAGAAGCAGCGGAGCGCCTGCAGCACAAAAGCAAAGGAGAGACGAGCCTGAGCTTGACGATGACATGCAGGAGCGCCTGCAGAAAGATATTGAGCAGCACCGCCTTCAGCGCCAGAAGCAGCATATTGGAAGGAGGCGCGTTGGAGATGCGCCTGTTTTGGGGCAGGAGCATATCAGGAAGTTTGACAGCCATGGCAGGGAGACGCTTTGGGGCCAGAAACGCGAGACTATGCGGAAGCAGAAAGATGAATCCTCTGGGGATTTCTTTGGCGGAATGTTCAATTAAACTTTTGAAAAAGTGAGCTGTAAAGCAAACGTCTGGAGTTTTGAACAAAAAAATTAATTTTTCTTAACTATTAGCTTATTTTCTTCAATTTCAGCTCCTAATTCCTGTCCTTCTTTCCATTTTAGCTGTGTATGACAGCAAAAACTCTCT
>DATDZK010000005.1:0-6146 GCA_035288725.1 Candidatus Nanoarchaeia archaeon
CATTCAAATTAGCAACGAACTCAATATTGCCAATCAATGTGAATAGAATCGTAATCAATGTCATCACCAAGATTGCGTTCATAGGCGTTCTTGTTGCCTGATGCACATGCGATAAAAATGCAGGCAAAGACTTGCGTTGCGCCATTCCGTAGAGCAAGCGGGAAGAAGTGACCAAAGTTACAAGCACAGTGTTCGCAGTTGAAAACAAGGCAACAATCGCTAGTATCAAGAACGCCTTGCTTCCTACAAGTGCGGCAGCAACGCTTGCCAAAGGAGCCTTCGAAGCTGCAAGTTCCTGCCATGGTACGACGCTTACAGCTATCAAGGCAACAAGCACATACAAGACAGCGCTGATAATAACAGACAGCACCAATGCTTTAGGAATTGTTTTCTCAGGATTCTTAGTTTCCTCAGTCAATTTCACAATGCTTTCAAATCCCATGTATGCAAAGAATACAAGTGCAGCTGCTTTGAACACCCCATGCATTCCCTGAGCAAGATCAAGATAATTTGCATTCCCTAGATACTTGAATCCAAAGGCAGCAATGAAGAATAATCCCGCAAACTCAATAATGGTGCAGATGATATTGAAGAATGAAGATTGCTTGATGCCAAGCACATTTATAATTGTCATCACAAGGATTAGCAGCACGCCAAACAATATTACATTTCCGCTGCCAGTCATTGCAGAAAGATATCTGCCAAATCCTAAGGCAACAGCTGCTGCGCTAATAAATCCTGTAGCAAGAACAAGCATGCCAACAACCCACGCAGTTTTCTTGTTGAATGCCTTCTCAGCATAGTCATATTCTCCCCCATCATCCTTGAACAATGTTGAAAGCTCAGCATAGCTTAGTCCAGTGAATGCGCTTAAAAAAGCAGAGAGCAAAAACGCAAGCCAGATTCCGTTGCCTGCATACCCGGCTCCAATTCCAATCAGCGCATAAATGCCAGCTCCAAGAATAATGCCTACGCCAGCAACAGTAACCTCAAACAGTCCAAGGCTGCGTTTAAGAGAAGGCCCCTCACGGCGAACGCTGCGGATATGGTGGTGCGAAAATCCCATGATCACCTCTTCTGCAGAAAAAATGCTAATGAAGTTATAAGTCTTTCCATTTAAAAGCAAAGTCACCTGTATACTCCACTATCAGCATCGGGCTAAAATCAAAAGGCAAGCCCTGAGAAGCAGAAATTTCTCAGCTATCCTTCATGAAAGTTCTCACTTATATACAAGCCTCACTCACAAATCCTTCACGAGGTGTTTTTCTTGGTCAAAAAAATAAGAAAAAGAGATGGCACTGTAGTTCTCTTCCAGAAGGAAAAGATTGAGGAAGTCATCTGGAAGGCGGCTAAGGCTGTTGGCGGAACAGACCAGGAAAAGGCAGTCAGCCTGGCTGCGCAGGTTGTGGAAATCCTGGAGAAGAAGCACGGGGACAAGGGGGTTCCGGATGTTGAGGAAGTGCAGGACACTGTTGAAAAGGTTCTTATTGAAAATGGCCATGCAAAGACAGCCAAGACCTACATTCTCTACAGAAAATCCCACCAGGAGCTGCGCGATGTCAAAGGCTTGTTCGACACAATAGAGGCTGTTGACGACTATCTTTCTGCAGACGACTGGATGGTCAAGGAAAATTCAAACATGGGATATTCCCTGCAAGGCATGAACAACTATCTCGCAACAAAAATAGTTACAAATTACTGGCTTAGGAGAATTTATCCAGAAGCAATAAGGAAAGCGCACAGCGACGCAGACATTCACATCCATGATCTCGGAACTCTAGGAGCATATTGCGTAGGCTGGGACCTGAAAGATTTATTGGAAGTGGGATTCAAGGGTGTTCCGGGAAAAGTTGCTGCAAAGCCTGCCAAGCATCTCAGGACAGCATTAGGCCATACAGTAAACTTCTTCTACACTCTGCAGGGAGAGACTGCAGGAGCGCAGGCATTTTCAAACTTCGACACTTTGCTTGCCCCATATATCCGCTCAGACAACCTTAATTACAGGGAAGTCAAGCAGGCAATGCAGGAATTCATCTTCAACTTAGCAGTGCCAACAAGGGTGGGATTCCAATGCATGTCAGAGGACACAAAAATATTAACGCCTGAAGGATGGAAGGGCTATAAAGAATTGAAAAAAGGCGAAATAATAAGGACATTCAACCTAAAGGAAAGCTGCATAGAGGACAAGCCAATAACCAATATTTTTATCAGAGATTATGAAGGAATAATGTACAGTCTAAAGAATAGAATACAAGACCAGCTCATATCACCAAGGCACAGGGTAGTAAGAAAGAAGTTTAATTCAGAGGAATACGTTCTGGAAGAGATTGAAAGCATAGAAAAAATGAAGTCCCCTTTCATTATTCCTGTTGCTGGCAAGAACAAGAATGCAGAAAGCAAATTCAGTGATGGTGAAATAAGGCTGCTTGCATGGATTATAGCAGAGGGCAGCATAGAAAGTTATTCTTCCCACAGGCATTCAAGCAGAGTAACCATCTATCAATCTCAAATAAGAAATCCTGAAAACTACGGCGAAATTACAGCTCTTCTTGACAATTCAGGGCTTGTATATGCTGAAAGAGACTCCACTCCAGCATTAGGCGAGTCTGTAAAAATGATAAGGCTGAATGCAGAGTCATCACGAAGGATACACCCATTCTTTGGCACAAAATCAAGAATCAATTTTATACCCCAGCCGCTGCTAATGATGAGTGAGCGCCAATCAAGGATATTCCTAGACACTTACCTCAAGGCAGATGGCTTTGAAAATTGCAAGATTGCTACAACAGGCAGAGATATCCTTGAGGGACTGCAGCAGATTGCAGTAAATGCAGGATATGGATTCACAACATTAAAAAGAAATCCGACAATTGGCAAAAAGCCGATCTATGTGTTAAGGCTGATTAAACATAAAGAGACGTTTATCAACAAAGTGGAAAAAATATGCTACAAGGGGGTTATCTGGTGCCCAAACACTGAAAATGAGACTGTAATAGCTAAAAGAAAAGGAAAGGTGTTCATAACAGGAAATACTCCTTTTACAAATTTGACAATGGATCTCAAGCCGTCTCCATTGCTGAAGGACGAGCAGGCCATCATAGGAGGGCAGCAGCAGGACGCAACCTATGGCGAATTCCAGGAGGAGATGGACATGCTCAACACATCATTCTGCGAAGTGATGACAGAAGGGGATGCAGCAGGCAGGGTCTTTACCTTTCCAATTCCAACCTACAACATCACAAAGGACTTTGACTGGGAAAATCCTCTTTACAAGCCTTTATGGAAAATGACAGCAAAATATGGCATCCCATATTTCTCAAATTTCGTAAATTCAGATTTGCAGCCTGAGGATGCTAGGTCAATGTGTTGTCGCCTCAGGCTTGATCAGAAGGAGCTGAGGAAGCGCGGCGGCGGCTTGTTCGGGGCAAACCCATTGACAGGCTCCATTGGCGTAGTTACCATTAACATGCCTCGTCTTGGCTACACCTCGACAAACGAGGATGATTTCTATGCAAAGCTCAACAGCCTGATGGAGCTTGCAAAGGAAAGCCTTGAAATGAAGCGCAAGACAATAGAGCGTTTCACAGAGCAGGGATTGTATCCTTATTCTAAATTTTATTTGCGCAAGGTCAAGGAAGTGCTAAGCCAGCACTGGAAGAACCATTTCAGCACAATTGGCTTGCTTGGCATGAACGAGGCCATTGTCAACCTCATGCCAGGGGAAACAATTGCATTGCCAGCAGGGCATAAATTTGCTCTGGAAGTCCTGGATTTCATGCGCGAAAAAATAAGCGAGTTCCAGGAAGAGACTGGCAATTTTTACAATCTTGAGGCCACGCCAGGGGAGGCAACAACATACCGCTTTGCGCGCGCAGACAAGAAGCGCTTCGGCAAGATAAAAGTAGCAAATGAGGACATGTTTGCAGCAGGTGCGAAGCCTTACTACACAAATTCAACGCACCTTCCTGTAAGCTTCACAAAGGACATTTTCGAGGCATTGCGCCTGCAGGATCCGTTGCAGGTCAAGTACACAGGCGGGACAGTCCTTCATGGCTTTGTCGGAGAGCAGATGAGCGAGGAAGGAGTGAAGGCGCTTGTAAAGAAGATTGTGCACACTTTCCATCTGCCTTATTTCACAATAACGCCTACATTTTCAGTGTGCCCAAAGCACGGCTATCTTCCAGGTGACCATGAATTCTGCTATCGATGTGATGAAGAGATAGAATACAAGCCAAAAGAAATTGCAAAGGAGGTGCAGTATGGAGAGAACCAGGTGTGAACGCTATTCCAGGATCGTCGGCTATCTCAGGCCTGTCGAGCAATGGAACGAGGGAAAGAAATCAGAATGGGACGACAGAAAGATGTTCGAGCCTTGTGTCGAGTGCAAGCAATGAATATACAGGGGTTGGAAAGGTTTTCAACCATAGACTATCCAGGCAAGCTTGCCTGCACTCTTTTCATTTCTGGCTGCAATTTCCGCTGCGGCTACTGCCACAACCCAGACTTAGTTCTGAAAGCAAACAGCAGATCTTCAATCTCGGAAGAAAGCATTCTGGAATTCTTGGACCAGCGCCGCGGGTTGCTGGAAGGCGTATGCATCACTGGAGGAGAGCCACTGACAACACTAGACTTAAATTTTCTTGAAAAAATCAAGAACAAGGGCTTTGCTGTAAAGATTGATACTAACGGCAGCTACCCTGACAGGCTGCAGGAAGCAATCAATGCAGGATTGGTTGACTACATAGCAATGGACCTGAAAGCTTCGCGCGAGCATTATCCAGATCTAGTAGGCCATGTTGATCTAAACAAAATAGAGCAGAGCATGCAGATCATTTCAGACTTCAAGAAATACGAGTTTCGCACTACTGTTGTTCCAGGCTTCCACACCTTGGAGAATTTGCAGCAGATGCGCGACTGGGTGCTTGAAACAACATGGAAAAAAAGGCTGCAGGCATACTACATTCAAGGCTTCATTGCCAGGCTTGGCGGCATGCTTGATCCATTATTTGAAAACATTTCTTCTCCCAAGCAGGCGTGGCTAGAAGAGATTAAGAAGCTCTGGCTCCCTTATGTGGACATCTGTGAAATTCGTTAAGAATAAATAGTAAGACTCCTTCTAGAGATGCATGGAAAAGGCAAACACCTTGCTTATAGCAATTATCATCCTCCTGGTCCTGCTGGTAGGCACATGGGGCGGCATGGGAATGATGGGCATGGCAGGATGGGGCACAGGATGGATGGGCATTTTTTGGATTGTCGTAATTGTGCTGATTATAGTGATGATAACAAAGATGCTGGAGAAATAGTAAATACGCAGGCAATCCAAGAAGAATGCAGCTATAGTTTCTTCGCCATTTTTTTCAGTTCTCTTACTGGCAAAGTCATGAAATGGTCTGTGCAGTATCCGGCAACTTCAACTCCATTCTCGCACTGGTAGCCAATCTCAGTGATGAACTTGCACCTTCCTTTAACAAACCTGCAGTTCTCGCAGTATCCCAGTCTTGAAAGCTTGCTGGAGTCAGGCAGGTAGAACTTCTTGCACTTCCTGCAGAGCAGCTTGAACTTGGGCTTATTCGCAGGCTTTTTTTTCTTCCTTTTAGTTGCTGGCATAAAATCGCTTAAAGAAAAGGAGTTTATAAAACAATTGGAAGCCACGCTTGGTTATGAGATAAGACAACCCTAGTATGGCAATGGTAGTTATGTGCAATAATGATAAATTTTCTGTGTATAACTAGGTTTTTTTGAATGGCAGGAAAAGATGAAGTGAAAGCAGGAGTGCCACCATTTGGAGTGCCATCATGCTGACAAAAAGGACTGTAAATCCATAATACATGGCAATGAAGCTGCCAACTACTGCTGCTACGCCCGCAACAATCTGTATTCCTCCTTCCTGTATTGCCCATATTGTGCTCTCTTTTTTCTTGCTGACAGATTTCATGAAGAGTGCATCCCATGCTGGGTAAGCCATTGCTGCTCCCAATCCAAGTATTGCTTGTACTATGAAAAGATGGATTGGTGTTTCTATTAAGAGATAGCCTGCTGTCCCTAGAGTAATCAAAAGAAATCCGAAGACCACTGCATTCCTCTTATCAAATGACGTATCCTCTAGTTTTCCGAAGATAATCATAAGTATTCCCATGCTAATT
>DATDZK010000006.1:0-3014 GCA_035288725.1 Candidatus Nanoarchaeia archaeon
CTGATTACCTTGGTTACATCCTGGCTTATTGGCGCGCCCAGGTTCTCCAACACTATTGCGGTTATTCCACTTGAAGGCGTGATTCATGGAGGCACAGATGCTACAAGCATTCTTTCTGCTGGAGGAACTTCTTCCCTGGACTTTATTGCAAGGCTTGATGAGGCTGTGAAAGACCCTTTAGTGAAAGGGACTGTCATCCAGATTAATTCTCCTGGTGGGACTGTTGTTGCGTCCAAGGAGATTGCTGATGCCATTAAAGGAATAGACAAGCCAGTTGTTGCGTGGATTAGGGAAGCTGGAACGTCAGGGGCATACTGGGTTGCCAGCGCAAGCGATGCCATTGTTGCTGATCCATTAAGCCTGACCGGAAGCATTGGCGTCACTTCTTCCTACCTGTCTTTTGGAGATCTGCTTGAGGATTACAATGTGACATATCAGCGCCTGGTGACAGGGAAGTACAAGGACCTGGCAACGCCTTTCAAGGAACTGACGAATGAGGAAAGAGCCTTGCTTGAGAAAAAACTATATGACATTCATGACTATTTTGTTGCAGAAGTTGCAAGAAACAGGGATCTGCCTGAAGAGAATGTAAGGGCTCTGGCCACAGGAGAATTTTTCCTTGGGCAGGAAGCATTGCCTTTGGGCCTTGTTGATTATCTTGGAGGAAAGGAAACTGCAATGAACATTACAAAGCAGCTTGCCAATATTACCAGCGCTGAAGAGAAAGTGTACAAGGAGAAGCTGGGATTTCTGGATGTGTTCTCTTCCTTTGCTGAAAGCCGGCAGCCAAGGCAGATGGAATTGCAGATTCGCTAAATGTTACCATGATTTAGTAGCATAAACAGAAAGATTTTTATATGAGTAGTTTTCTTTAAGCATATGAAAAATCCATTCAAGACAATTGATATGCATGTTATGGATGGCGTGAACCAGATTGCTCATGCATGGAACTGGACTACTGGAAGAACAAAATCAGATTTAGCACGCATTTGCTATATTTCTTATCCAGGCATTATTAGTGGAGGGTTCTTTTTGAATAGAAATTATTTTTTATCTGCTCTCTGGGCTGCACATTGGTTATTGCTTACGCCTAGACTATGCAAAATTTCTTCAGATTTAGAAAAGAGGGAAAACGAGAGCATTGAAAAGGGAGCAATGGATATAGGTATTCCTGTAAGAAAAAACATAATTAAATTTACTGGTTATGCCCTGGCTAGTATAACATTAGCAAATTCTTTGGTTCCTTATTCACATTCTTCAGAGGAGTCATTCCCTGAGGGGAAGGATGGATTACTTACTGCAGGATTAGCAGTGAATGCTTTGGGTTACTTTATCAACCTTGCAGATCCGCTTCCTCCGCGCAAGCATGTCCTTGCGCGAGCAAAGGACAAGCTTGTGGACATGATTCGATCGTATAATCTGCAGCCTGGAATGCGAGCTACTGTTTAACCTTCTTAATTAATCCGCATGCCCTGCAGAACTCCTTGACTGCTGGCTCGCCGCATAATTTGCACGTACCAAGATGCTTCTTTCCTTCCCTGAAGTGGCTTTTCAATGCAGGCAAGATTTCCAGGAAGCTGTTGAGAATTGACTGCTTTGTGCCCGGATATTTTGCCTCCAGCTCATTCAAGATTCTTCCGATTTCGTTCCTGAATGACAGCCTGGTGTTTGGGCACTCAACAAAGGTTACAGGCAGATTCTGGACTTTTGAATATATCAACACTTCTTTCTCAAGCATGAAGTACAAAGGCTTGATGCGCTTGACAAATTTCTCATGCACGATCATTCCTGTAACTGGACCAAGCTTTGCTGAAAATTCAAGATTGCCCTTGATAGAGTTCATCCAGATGCTCTGCGCCTCATCATCTGCATTGTGGCCGGTTGCTATCTTTGTCGCATGCAATTCCCTTGCTCCCTTGTTCAGGAAGTACCTTCTCAGGACTCCGCATGTTGCGCAGGGATTATGCTTGTTCTTGACAAGCTGGCTGAGCCTCTTGCCTGTCTCCTGCCTGAATGAAATAATTTTCAGCGGGATGCCAAGCTGCCTGCAGAATTTTACTGCATCCTTCCTGGTTATCTCGCGATAGCTTGGAATTCCCTCGTCAATCAATACTGCTGACAGCTCAAATCCCTGGTACTGCTCGCGGAACTTGTTAAGAAGATAGAGCAGGACAGAAGAGTCTTTTCCTCCGGACAATGCAACAGCAATCTTGTCAGCTTTCTCAATCATCTTGTATTTCGTTATTGTCTTGAAGACTTTCCTTTCAAAGTACCTGCTAAAATGATTCTTGCAGAGATGCTCATGGTTCTGCGTTGCATAAACCGGGAACTGCTTGCAGCTCTTGCATGCCATGCTGCAGAAGAAAGCATTGATGTTTAAAAGGCTTATCCGCCTGAAACAACAGAAAGCAGCTCTATCTTGTCATTGTTCCTTATCTTGTATGATTCACTCACGATTTCATTGTTCACTGCTGGAACAACTTCCACAGGATTTACTCCTGCCCTGCTTATTGCATCCTTGACTGTTGATCCTGCAGGCAGGGCAATCCTTATTTTTTTCTTTGTTCTCTCAATTGTTAGAGTGATTGTTGCTTTCATGCTACGCCCTTCATAAACGGAGAATCCCTTTCTGTTTTTATGATGTACTCTCCATATTCCCTTATGACCAAGGAGTAGATTTTCTCTCTTGTCTCTGCGTCCTGTAGGTAGTCCATAAGACCTTGTTTTGAGCTGTTTTCCTTTGGCCTTTTTCTGAATATAGTTATGCTGTCAGCAGTGTTTGTTCCAGTAACTGCCCTGCTTAAATCATCCATGTTCCTTTCTTTCACAATCCTTTCAATTTCAGAAATGCGGAAGGTGCATCCTTGCTTGCTGCCATGTATTTCTGGAATGATCTTCGGAAGGCGAACTTCCTTCTTGTTGTATCCTTCTTTTACAATGAAATATGTAAAAATGATTACTGCGAGCCTTTTCTGAATGTCCCTTGTTTTTCCATCCAGTGTACTTTCCTTCAA
>DATDZK010000007.1:0-2708 GCA_035288725.1 Candidatus Nanoarchaeia archaeon
ATTCTGGTAGCAGCATTGCTTGCCAACATCCAGCTTTGGGCTCGCTTGCTGGAAAACTGGGGCTATCCCTTGCTTGGGACATTTGCAGGCTCAACTCCAGCAACAGGCCTTGTAGCCTGGATATTTTCTCCTCATATTCCGCAGGCAATCATCACAGGCACCTTTGGCTTGACGCAGGTTGGCCAGTCAATTGTTTACGTGCTGATCATGACAGCAGGAGCAATCCTGTTTTCATATTTCTGGGTGCAGACATCAGGCATGGATGCCCAGTCTCAGGCAAAGCAGATGATGGCATCTGGCCTGCAGATTCCAGGCTTCAGGAGGGATGAGCGAGTGCTGACGAAAATTCTGGAAAGGTACATCTTTCCCTTGACTATCATGGGCGCAATCTCTGTGGGATTGCTTGCAGCAGGAGCAGACCTTCTTGGAGCATTATCCAGGGGAACAGGAATTCTTCTTTCAGTGATGATAGTATACAAGATGTATGAGGACATTGCAAAGCAGCACATGATGGACATGAATCCTGCAATGAGAAAGATCATGGGTGGTGAATAAGATGGTATTGAGCAGCTTCTTTAACGCAATTTTTTTCTTCAAGGACATGGTAGACCCAGCAGCTGCTGTTGCATTGATTGCAGCTATTCTCACAGCATTAACCACGCTGGTGTACAAGCTGCTGACAAACCAGGAAAAGATGCGCACCATGAAAGAGGAGTCAAAGATGCTGCAAAAGGAGATTCGCGAGCAGATGAAGCAGAAGAACCAGGAGAAGATGATGGAGCTGCAGAAATTAGCCATGGAAAAGAACCTTGCATACATGAAGCATTCGATGTGGCCTATGCTGATAACTTTGGTTCCATTGCTCCTTGTATTCAGCTGGATTCGAGCAACATTTGGAGCGCCAGCAGGAGAGCCAAATCCAGTGCTTGTCACGATTCCATTGCTTGGCGGCCTAAGCTGGCTCTGGATTTACATCATTGTTTCAGTAGTAGCAAGCATGGTTTTAAGAAAGGTTTTTAAAATATACTAGGAGCAGGCAATCAGCATGGCAAAACGCATGAAAACACGTTCATTACGCAGAATTCAGGTAGTTGTTCCAGGAGGAAGGACAATCACTAGATTCTCAAGGAGAAAGCCTAAGGCAGCGAGATGCGCAAATTGCAAAAGGCCTTTGGCAGGAACTTCCAGGAATATTCCGTCTGTATTCCGCTCCATGGCAAAAACAGCACGAAGGTCAAGCAGGCCGTTTGGCGGATATTATTGCTCTGCATGCATGCGCGCTGCCCTGCTTGCGCAATTGCCCAAAGCACCAGAAGAAGGTGAAGCAGCATGATTGAGCTTGGAAGAATCTGCATGAAGCTTGCTGGCAGGGATGCAGGCGGAAAATGCGTAATTTTGAAAGTTGAAAAGAATCGCGCATTGATTGATGGCCAGGTAAGAAGAAGGCAGTGCAATATTCTGCATCTTGAGCCTCTTGCTCAGAAAATCGAGATTTCAGAGAATGCATCTCATGAAGATGTGATTGCTGCGTTCAAAAAGCTTGGAATTGAGATTCAGGAGAAAAAGAAGAAGGAGAAGCCTGCTCCAGCAGCTAGCCCTAATGGTGAGAAAAAAGAGAAAAAGTCATCCAAGTTAAAGGCTGTGAAAGCATGAATGAGGAGCTGCAGAAGAAATATCTTGAATTCCAGTTGATCCAGCAGCAAGTGGAGCAGATTCAGCAGCAGCATGCTCTTGTCGAGAACCAGCTGGCGCAGTTGGTTTCCTTGAAGGATGCATTGGAAGGCCTGAAAAATTCTGCAGTCAAGAGCGAAATGCTTGCCCCATTGGGCGCAGGAGTCTATGCATATTCTTCCCTGAATGAAAATGAGCATGTTCTCATGAACATAGGCGCAAGGACTGCAGTCAGGAAGTCAGTTCCAGATGCGCAGGAAATTGTCAGCAGGCAGATTGAGGAGGTCAGGAAGTTCTCTGACGACATCCAGAAGGCAATTGCCCAGTTTGCTTCGCGCCATCAGGAGCTGCAGCAGGAATTGCAGAAGGAAGCTCAGAAAGGGCAGAAAGCAGAAAATAAATAATTCTCCTTTGTTGCTTTGCTATTGCTTTTTTTATGGATGATTCATGCATAAAGCTTATAAGTAATTACTATATAGTGGTTATATATTATACATAAAAAATGACAAAAACATTCACAAGATCTGCGAAAGCCAGGGAGAGTAAATGACAATGGGAAAAGAAAGATTAATCTCGTACAACAGGACAGCAGAGCAGATCATAAGGGACTACAATGAAAGGGAGAGGAAGAGATCTCAGGAAGCTGAAGATGCTGGAGCAGAAAAGCCCCAGCCTCCTGTGCCAGAGCCAGAAGCTCCAGCCATTGTGCCCGCAGATCCTGCAGATTTAAAGTCATGGATTTTGCTTCCTGAAAGCAGCCAATACAGCTATCCAGACACTTTGGTTTCAAGAACAGTGCAGCATAAAGGCATGAACTGGACTCAGGCTCATGAAGCTCTTGCAGCATCAGGCAATTATATGCTTGGATTAAGGCAGTTTGTTGATTTTCTTGCAGGCCTGCAGGCAGGTAATCTGTATGATGGCGCAGGCAAGCATCTTTCAAAAGCAGAAAGCCTGCACATCTTCAATCAGATCACTGAAGTCAGAGATCCATGGAGGGCAGAATGGCTTGATGCAGACTTCAAGTTAGTTAATGG
>DATDZK010000008.1:0-2299 GCA_035288725.1 Candidatus Nanoarchaeia archaeon
CTCACTGGTCTGTATGCAAGAATGATGTAGCTCATGTGAATCAGGTACCACACAACAAACCACACTACAAGATATAACATGACTGATGTCTCCTTAGAATTTCTCTTGAAAATATTCCAGATAGCAAAAAGAAAGCCTAGAATAAACAATACCAAGATAAGGGTATTTGTCTGTCTTGGAATAAGGCCCGCATACACAGTCCATGCCTTGAGAGAAAGCCATTGGCTCCATACTCCAAGGTCCCCAGTGTGGCGCACATCAAATAGAACATTGATTATCAATAAAGGACCAATGCCGGCTAGAGCAAACAGCAGTCCATAAACATAAGCAGCATTTTTTTTGATAATATTCCATAACTTCCATTTCATTCGCAGTAATCCCTCAATCAGCAGATAGGCTGCAAACACAGGCAGCAGGAAAAGCACAGGCTGTTTGTACATGAACCCTGCTGTTATGAAGAAGAAGCTGGTGATTACATCATGAAGATTGCTGTGAACCCTGCTCCTCACAAAATAATACGAGGCTGCAACAAGGAAAAACAGCTGCCCTGCTTCCAGATAACTTAATGATGCAAAGTAAAAGATTATTGGGGAGAACATGAACAATATGCTTGCTGCGCACGCAACTTTCTGCTCAAGGCGAAGTGCTAAAAGCTGGTACAAGTACAATGCTGCTCCAATAATGAAGAACGGCTGTATAATGCGCATCCCAAATTCGCTGTAGCCAAAGAAGGAGAATTCCAGGCCATACAGCACTGCGCTGACAGGCCCGTAGTACGTCAGCCAGTTAAGGTGATCAAGGACAGGAGTCCCGAATTTGATGGCATGGTAGGCAACTGCAATTTTGTTGGCAAGAAAAAAATATCCCAGCAAAATTACAGGCGCAATAAGCAATAATCTCCTTCTGACGAGTCCGAATGCATAAGCAATTTTTTTCCGCGCAAGCAATAGTATGCCTAGTAGTAATACTGCAAAAATCCTGAATGCCAGGAAGTAATCAATGCCTATCTGGCTTGAGAATGTGGCAAGCGGCTCAATCAGCCATACTCCACGTGAAATATGGAATGATTCATCAGACAATGGAGGAAGGTCCTGCGTGAGAAAAGGAATTTGTATTAAGAAATAGGCAAGTCCAATCCATAAAAGAATTTTCCAGTACTTATCCTTGATAAAATAATTTTTCTGCTCAGGAAATCCAGATGTCCAGCGGTGCAGCAAATATCCTGCAGCGCCAGCTAAGACAAGCAGCCCTATGTATACTATCAGTCTGGTAGTAAAAGAAGAGAATGCAAGCCAGATTGGATAAATAAGCAGCCCGAAAATCCAGAGCAGGAATAAAGGCCAAAAGCTGTAGTTTTTCACAGGACATTCACCGGCTGGTTGTTGAGGAATGCCTTGATGTTCTGCAGGGTAATTTCAGATCTTCTTTCCATTGACTCAGCAGTTTTGGAGGCAGTATGCGGGGTGATTATCACATTTGGCAGCGTCTTAAGTTGCGCAATAGTCGGATGTTCCTGCTGGTTTTCTTCTTCCACCACGTCCAGTCCTGCTGCAAGAACATGCTTTTTTTGCAGCGCCTGAATAAGGGCAGTTGTATCAACCAATGCTCCTCTGCTTGTATTGAATAGAATTGCGCCTATTTTCATTTGCTGTAATGTTTTTTCGTTAATAAGATGGCGGTTATCAGGGGTTAGCTGCGCATGCAATGTCACAATGTCAGAATTTTTCAGCAGCGTCTGCAGGTTTGTATAGGAATATCCAAGATTTTTAGCTGCCTGCATATCTTGGTAAATGTCATATGCAAGTATTTTCATGCTGAAGGACTTAGCGATTTCAATTACCTTTTTCCCAATCCTTCCAGTGCCTATTACACCTAGTGTCTTTCCCTGCAGCTCAAGCACTGGCTTTTGCTTTCTTGCCAATGTCAGGAGCAGGTTGAATGTCGCTTCTGCAACTGCCTGTGTTCCATAGTCAGGGGCATAGCTCACCCAGATATTTCTTTTCTTGCATGCTTCTAGGTCAATATGGTCATATCCTGTGGAGCGCGTTGCTATGAGCCTTAGTTGTGGCAATGCTTCCAGGATATCAGGGGTTAATCGTGACTGCACCACAGTTGAAATGATATCTGCATTTAGTGCGTGATGTATATTCCCCTTGCTTAACGGCTCTTCAATAAATGAAATGTCCATGCCAGGAAGATGTTCCCGGAAGTATGCTTCTGGGATGTCACGCGCTTCAAAGAATACTGCTTTCATCAGGTCAAAAGCCCTTTGCTCATTTTAAATAATTTGTGAATGGTT
>DATDZK010000009.1:0-2664 GCA_035288725.1 Candidatus Nanoarchaeia archaeon
ATCCTGTTGTGAAAGGATTGCGCCTAAATACTGTAATGCCTATCAAAGACTCTCTTGAAGACGTGCTCAAAAGACTGCAAGATGTGGCAGGAGAGAAAGAGCTGTGGGTTGACTTGAAATACAGGCAATTGCGCATCAAGACCTATGGAGTACCGCCTTTCACAGAAATTGAACTTACGCATGAGATTTCTGTTGATACACCTACGACTGCTTACTTTAGTGATGGAACAGAGTCTGCCACAGTCCTGGCAGTGCACAACAAGAGACTTATAATGCAAGAAGGACCTCAACGCGTAGTTGGACCAGGAGAAAGCATAAACATTCCAGATGGCAATCTCATTGTGCATGGAGGATTTACTGACCTTGATGAGAAATACATTGTTGCTGCACGTGCTGTTGGCGTGCATCGCTACATGCTCTCATTTGTTGAAGAACATGCAGACATTGAAGCGCTTCTCAAGCTTGATCCTGATGCAGATATCCTTGCAAAGATAGAATCTCGGAAAGGACTGCATTATGTACGACTTGAATATGCCAAAGATCATCAGTTGATGGCTGCAAGAGGAGACCTTTACCATGAGATTAAGAGACCACATCACATTTTGCAAGCCCTGGAGCTCATAATTGAGAAGGATCCGCAGGCAGTTGCTGCATCCAGAATTTTTCCTTCACTTGCTTACAGCCTTGAGCCAAGCTGCCCTGACATTGGGGATGCAGATAACTTGCTGCGCATGGGCTACAGGACATTCATGTTTGGCGATGATATCTGCATGCGGCGCGAAAGTGTTATTAGCGGGCTAAATCTCTTTGAAGCCATTGCTGAGCGTGCAAAATGAATTGCGAACACTACCAAGCAGTTCTGTTGGGAACAGGCATTGGAGATGCCTTAGGAATGCCAGTTGAAGGGTGGAAGCCAGAGCAGATTCAACGCTACGCAGGAAGGATTGAAAACTTTCTTGACCCTGTTATCCCTCGCGATGCAGCAGGAAACATATTGAAGCGTGATGAATTTGGGAAGCTATATGACTATACGCGCGAATTTACTGCAGGGCAATATACTGATGACACTATCTTGACTATTGCGCTTGCTGAATCATTATTACACCATGGCCTTGATTTAGAGCATGCAGCAGCACAGCACATTCTTGCATATCACAGCAATATCAAAGGAGGATTTGGAAGAACTACGGTAGCAGCATTCAAGCGCCTAGAACAGGGAATTTCTCCAATACATTCTGGCGTGACAGGACAACCTGGAAACGGGCCTGCAATGAAGATGGCACCAGTAGGGCTGTACATGCATGCAACTGGCGACACACTTCGTGGCTTGCAATTTTCAGAACAAGTAAGCAAGATGACTCATCTTGATCCTCGCTCTGTTGTGAGCGGCATGGTGCAGGCTGCAGCAATATTTTTCCTAGGAGAGAAATACTGCAGGCAAGACTTCATTGATGCATTATATGAGACAAGCAGCACCTATGAGCAACCTGTTCCTTCAGGATACTATCTGGCAGAACAAGGAACTTTTACTGAACGCCTTAGATGGATTCTTGAACATAATGATGCATCTACTGAAGAAGCATATCACACTTTAGGAAATTCCGGGCTTGTTTATCAGTCACATCCTTTTGCTATTTTCATGTTCCAGCACTACTGGAATAACCCGATGGAAGGGTTGCTTGCAACTGTAAATTATGGAGGGGATTGCGATACAACAGGAGCAATGTATGGGGCACTTGCAGGAGCTAAGCATGGCATGTTTTTTCCTTCTTCCCTTGTGGAAAGGCTACAGGAGCATGCATACCTCATGGACTTGGGATGGCGCCTCAGCACAATGAACAGAGGACCATAAGGCTTATATATTAGTGTATATTATACAATAAGTAGGAAAACAATCATGCGCTTACTTGTAGTATACAAAAAAACCGCATATGAAGTGTACCAGCAGCATCCTGAAAGAATTCAAGGAGGCACGCTGCGTGCAGGCAGCCCTGAACTCTCATCGCTATTGGCAAGCCATGATGCACACCACCTTACACTAGAACATTTGGCGTCTGTCCTAGATAAAATGGGCTTTGCTGCAGAATATGCTGACAGAGACCATATCCAAGATATGATCAAGGACAAAGAGCTGGTCATTACTGTTGGAGGAGATGGCACTGTTATTGACGCATCCCATTACATTGCATCCATTCCATTGCTTGGCTTAAATTCTGATCCACGCAATAGTGTTGGGCACTTCTGCACTGCCTCTAGCGACACGATTGAAGCCATCATTTCTACGTATGCAGAGCAGCCGCGCACGCGCCTTCCAAGGCTGGCTTTAACAATGAATGGAAGATTGATTGCCTCGCCAGTGCTGAATGATTTCCTGATGGCGCATCAGAATCCTGCGTCAACTACTAGATTTAGACTTGCTGTTGATGGTATGGAGAAATCCTACAAGGGAAATAGCGGATTGCTTGTCTGCGCTGCTTCAGGAAGCACCGCATGGATGTACCAAGAAGGCGGAGAGGTTATGCCCATGGATGACTTGCGCATCCAATATCTGATTCGCGGGCAGCGGAACATGCATTCGCAATTTGCAGAGCACACGCTAGATCTTTTTTCACTAACAGGAGAAGGGAAACTATACCTTGATGGAGACCATGAAATCCATGATTT
>DATDZK010000010.1:0-3535 GCA_035288725.1 Candidatus Nanoarchaeia archaeon
TGACGGCTCCCCAGTTAACCTTCAGCACATCATCAGGGTAAACAAGCCTATTCTTAATGTGAAGTACGAGCTGGAAGAGCTAGGCAAGCCAACTCTTGCCCAGCTAATAACCAAGCATTTCAAGGGGTAATCATGGACCTGGCAGAAATTGTGGAATTGTTGGCTGTGGCATTCACAGGCATCACTGTTATCATGGGCCTGGCAGCTTTCTTCGGCGGCTACCTGGTCTCCTATGCAATCTTCAGGATATTCAAGCGCAAGCTTTCTTTCGGCAGTTACACCAAGCTGTTTGTTTCTGCTGTCATTGATGTCCTGGATTTTTTCTTTGCAATACCGGCAGTAGACATTCCCTGGGATGCTTTTCTTGGAATAATAGGCATAGCTCTCTGGGGAAAAGGCTGGAAAGACTGGAGAGGCTGGCTGCAGATGCTTGAAATAATTCCATGGCCAGGCGACAGCTTTGCTCCCCTGTTGACAATTTCAGGAATACTGCACATCATGAAATACGAGGCGCGCGCACCATGAATGATCATGTTCCAAGCTTCAGGAAATCCAGGAAGGAGAAGAAGCTGAAAAGAAGATACAGGATCTACAAGCGCGGAGGAAGGGAGCGCTCAAGCTAAAACGCAGCCAGGTAGCTGAATATCAGTAATAAGATGTTAACTAAATACACGCTGCTGCAGACAATGCAGAAATTCTTCATTTTTACATATGAGATATACGCAAGGATAAATGTTGCCAGCATCCCCAGAACAGCCCCGTAAAACACAAATTCATGCAGTCCATAAAATGCAAATGGAAATAATATAATGTAGAACACTAGCCCATAAAACGCATTTGGCAGCCCAAGCAATTTTCCATAAGGGCTTGCAAATGCCTTGATGCATGAAGCAGCATGGCCAATGTCACAGGCAGCGACATACTTTTTGTTGCTATGTGCTCTCCATTCTACATACAATGCATAGCACGACAGCAGCGCTCCAAGCAGTGTCAAGATAATCAGCATCCAAATCATGCTTGAATGAATCAATTAATGTTAATATACCTTTTGTTTTGAGCTTTTATGCATACCCAAATCTAGCAGCAATTCTCTTAATAGCATGATAAGCAACAGACTCTACACCATATGAAAGAAGTGCAATGCCATACTGCACGTCAAAAAACAATAGTACCAGAAGCAGCACAAACATATGCCCATTCAAGTCAAGAAAAAGATTATTCCTTACAAGATTGTGCCTTCTCATCAGCGCAAAAATACTGTACACAGCAAATGCAAGGCCAAGCACAAGCCAGTCTACCTGCACAGGCTTCCACAGCATTGCCAAAATAATTATCACAATCGCCAATGCATGGTTAACAAAGTCAATTTTCATGAACGCAATCCAGTACAGCAGCATGGCAATCCAGAATCCTGCAAGCAACGGATGCACTCTTATCAGAAATGCAAAAGCAATTCCCCATAATATGCCAAACAGCAGGTCAGCTCCTCTAAACAAGAACAGCCCATGCTCATCAAGCAAGTCTGCAATTTTAATCACAAAAGCAAAAGCAAGAGAATAAACCACAACAGCAACAGGCAGTTCCATATAAGAAACCAAAAACTAGCCATACTTAAGGCTTGCGCTCGCTCAAACTTTTGGAACAGCAACGTTTAAAAAAGCATCTGGGAAAGCAGGTCATATGGACAACGAAGAGCTTGAAATGCAGATCATCAGGATACAAGATCCCACACCTGAAGCGCTAGCGCAAGCTGCACAAGCAGGGGAGAATTTTCTTTACAATGCAGATCCCGCCTGCCGTGCCATGATAAACAGGGAAAAAACGCGCAGCCTGCGCGATATGCAAAAATCACTATGTACTCTCGAATATCAACTAGAAGAAGAGCAATCAGCAATTAGCCTTCTCAAAATAAATCACCAGCTAAAAGAGTATGTAATTTCTCTTGCTGCCATGGAAAGCCTGTTCAAAGACAGCAATGAACTGCAAGGGCGCCTACAGAGAATATACCAAGCAGTCTGCCATCAATACTTCATGGTATACGAAACATTTTTAGACAAATCAAGGCAATTCGAAATTCTGGAATGACAATCTTTAAATAAACTCCTCTGCCTTTTTCTTAGGGTGAAAAGAGGTGCACACATACCTGAACTTCATTGACGGCAGATGGCTTAAGTCAAATTCTGGAGAGAGTTTTATAAGCTATAATCCGGCAAATGAAAATCCATTAGGAAAGTTTCAGTCATCAAATCAGAATGATGTAGAAACTGCAGTCCATGCAGCAGAAAAATCATTGCCTTCCTGGAAGGACACGCCAGCACCTGAGCGTGCGCAAATCCTGTTTGCTGCCAGAGATCTGCTAAGAAAGCACAAGCAGCGCTTAGGCAAGCTAGTGGCAACAGAGATGGGCAAGGTAATGAAGGAATCTCTGGGAGATGTGCAGGAAGCAATTGATATCTTCGAGTACATGGCAGGAGAAGGCAGGAGAATGTTTGGCAGGACAACTCCTTCTGAGCTAAAAAACAAATTCTGCTTCACAATCCGCAAGCCTTTCGGCATTGTTGGCTTAATTACTCCATGGAACTTTCCAGTTGCAATCCCGGCATGGAAACTGGCTCCTGCGCTAATCACAGGCAACACAGTTGTATGGAAGCCTTCTTCAGACACGCCTTTGTGCGCATTAGAGCTTGCTGAGTTATTGCATGAAGCAGGCATTCCAAAAGGCGTTGTTAATGTTATTACAGGCTCAGGAGAGGAAGTGGGCATGCCTCTAGTCAGGCATCAGAAAATCAGGGCAGTCTCCTTTACAGGTCACCGTGACACTGGAGAGAAAATTTTGCAGTCAGCAGGCATAAAGAAAGTAGGCCTGGAAATGGGAGGAAAAAATGCAATAATAATAATGAAAGATGCAGACATTGATTTGGCAGTTGATGGCATTCTCTGGGCTGGCTTCGGGACTACAGGCCAGCGCTGCACTGCTGCTTCAAGGATAATCGCGCATCAAGCAGTCATCCAGGAGTTGCAGGAAAAATTGCTGGCAAGAATTGCAAGATTGCGTTTAGGGCCTGGAACAGATCCAAAAACAGATGTTGGCCCATTGATTAACAAGTCTGCACAGGAAAAGTCCCAGCGCTATGTAGACATAGGCAAGCAGGAAGGAGCTTCACTAGAATGCGGCGGCTCAATTCCAAAAGGAAAAGGCTTTTTCTTCCAGCCAACTCTCTTTGCAAAAGTAAAGCCGTCCATGAAGATTGCGCAGGATGAGATTTTCGGTCCCATAGTATGCTTGATAGAGATGCATGACTTGAAGGAAGCGATTACAATCTGCAATGAAATTGAGTACGGCTTGTCAGCTGCAATTTATACTAAAGACATCAACAAAGCTTTCACTGCAATCAACAACATCGAATCAGGCATTGTTTATGTCAACGCTCCAACTATAGGCGCTGAAGTGCATCTGCCGTTTGGCGGGGTTAAGAACACTGGTTGGGAAAGGGAGGCTGGATGGTCTGGAATAAGCGAATTTTCAGAGGAACAA
>DATDZK010000011.1:0-4840 GCA_035288725.1 Candidatus Nanoarchaeia archaeon
CCTTGGTCTTGTTAAGCAAGGCATAGCCTCCAACAAACACAAGAATGAAAATAAAAATAGGTGTTAAAAAATTCAGGACATCAGTTTGCAAGGGAGTTGCCATAGTCTAAGGAGTGCCTGGCCTGCCGCCCCCGCTACCGCCGCTGCCGCGCCCAAGCCATTCATCAATGGTCTGCCCAAATGTCCTTGAAGTAGAGGAGGGAGTTCTGAAAACAAGCCAAAGAATAACTGCCACAAGAATAAGCCCGAGCAGTGTCGTCTTTGATCCTGTGTCCAAGTCAACAAACCATTGCCACCAGCTCGCATAGCCGCTTCCAAGCTTGTCATAGCTTGCTGCAGTGATAAGGGAGGCTATAGCAAAGAAAAATGCGATAAACATCAAAAATCCGCCCCAAGGCTTGTTCTCGCCAGCAAATAGGCCTACCAAAAGCAGGAGAAGCAATATTGCTAAGATAAGAAATGCTACATTCGGCACAACTCTGTGAAACATCCGAAGCAGATAATCATTCTGCAAAAACGCGAATCCCATGCCAAGTGCAAGCACCCCATTGATGCTTTTGTTGCTGAAAATTTTTATTTTTTCAAACAGCGCAAAGCTGATGGCAAATATCACGATGAATGGCAGTGCAACATCATAAAACCCCATCTGATCAAGCCCAATAATGAGGTCGCGGAGCGAGACAGTCATTTATTTTCCTCCTTCTTTGCAGAAGATCCTTTCAGAACAAATTTGATTGCTAAAAAAATCAGGATAAGCAGTGCAATAGTGGCAAACGTCGTGCTGTCAAGATTGCCAGCAGCAAACGCCAATGCAAGCCCAAGGTAGCCAAACGCGTACAGGAAAATCGCAAGAATGGCAACAACAACAAATATCACAACCAGCCATCCTGCCCATCTGTAAGGCCCGTCCTTCTCCCACAAATGGAAACCCTTGTCCCCTGACTCTCCGGCAATGCTCCCAAGCAGAAGCATGAACACGACAACAATCAGGAGCACCATGCTGATTGCAGGCAGGCTAACCTGTATTGCCTGGACAATATTCGATGCAGCAACAACAAAGAACGCAATTGCAAAAGCAACCATTGCATTCAAATTTTTCTTTGGCAGCTTGTCCTTGCCTTCAATTCCAAGGATTTTCGTCTTCTCAAGTATTCCAAAGATAATTGTAAACACTAGCAAGAAAGGTAGAACTACATCAAAGAACCCAAACGCTTGCAAAAAACCTATGGCATTTCCAAGTGCACTCGGCATACATACCTCTTTTCCTTTACATTATTTTATGGTTCAGCAATAGGAGCTGCTTCAGGACTGCCCTCAAACGAAGAAACTGCTGCTTTGCTGATGATCATGATATCTCCAATAGCTCTGACAAGTTGATGTGGCACAATGACCCCTTTTGCTCCGCCCAAAGCCCTGCTTAGCGATGAATTCCTGGTTGCTCTTACTTTCCATCCAAAGACGCGGTTGCCGGATAATATCGCTTCCTCTACGTCTCCAAAGTATTCTCCGCCGTCAGTAAAGACCTTCACCTCGTAAACATCAGTGATTCTTCGCAATTGTAGCATGCTTTGCCCTCCTGAATCTGAAAAGAAAGGCTCTTATACTATTTAAATGTTTTTCTATGTTCCCGTAGCGACAATAATGTGAAATTTCATATGCATTGTTAGAACAAAATATCAGCAATGCTATCAAAATTTTCTTAAAAATTTTTAAGAAAGGCTTTTAAACAACAATCATCATGAAGATAACGATGGAAAAAGAGGAAAGAATTCCAGCAGTATTTATTATTGGAGTTATCTTAGCTTTAATTTTGGCTGGCTTTTCTGACTTTGACAGCATTTCAGGCCAGGCAGTAAGAAGAACAAGAACTCCAACAGCTGCTTCCCAGATCCCATTAACTGTAGAGATTCAGGGTACAACTGCTGCAGGAAGCATAGTGCCTACTCTTGCAAAATCAAGGAATTACTGGATAGGGGAATCTTTCGCCATGAAGATTTCTGCTCCTGGAACTTATCAGATTGCCCAAGTCCCCACATTTTCAAGTGCGGGTTATTATCTAAATCAGGTCATGTCTCATACTGAAACTGCATTTGTCTCTGCTGTATTTGTCAGCAATGACGGAAAGGTTTATGTTGGCCAGAAAGATCCTACAAAGGTCACTATCTCATTAAGCCAGCCTTTCGCTGACGTTGAGAAAACATATACTTACAAGTTCGTTGCTTTCTACCAAGACGAAAAAGGTAATCTGTATCCTGCCGATGTAGTGCAGGGAACTGTTTTTCCTGCACTGGATCTCCCTGGAACAAATTTCTTCGAAACTCTATACAGAGGGAACAGGGATGCATATAATGGCTGGGATGCATATAAGAGGGAAAAAATCTTAGATGGGGAGAAAAAGATTATAGCCCAAAGCTTGCCTTTCTATGGCAAGCTCACATTCAGCAACATCCCAACAAAGAAAGGAACAACTGCTGCAGTTCTGCAAGCTGCGTTTCCTGCGCAGCAAGAAGAAGGAACTTGGAAGATCATACTAGCAGACAGGGCACGAACAAAGCCATATTATTTGAGTCAAGGTGGATATGTTATAAAAGATCTCCAGTTTGTCCCAGGATTCACAGTTGCAGAGCAGCCTGTAATAAGAGAAAAGATAGGAAAGCTTCCCAATGGAAAGCAGTCAGTTTTGAAGATTGCAGGCTTAGCATTCAAGGACGACAGGAAGCAGCCATTAAGGCAGTCAACTTTAGGCAGCCTGCCGCAGCTCCAGACACCAGACAAGAATAATTATCTTTTTGTCAATCTTATTTCAATGCGAGGTGCATTAAGCGAGGAGAAAAATGACAGGTATTCCTTGAAGCTTTCAGGAGAAAAAGTATCTTTTGTAGGAAAATCAGGCACATCTCAAATAGTTTACATTCCGATACCCATAAGCTCTTCAGTTGTCAGCGGCGCAGGAACAAGAATTCAGAAAAATATAATCATCAAGTCATATCCTTCCTCTTCTTCATGCCCAGAAACAACAAGGGGAAAAGTTACTATACATCTTTTGTTCAAAGACAAGGCAGGAGCACAGCATGTTCTTCAGGAATATATTCAGGAAGTCTACAGCCAAAGTGCTGGTGTTTGCTAATTATCTTGGTTTGCCTGAAATCTTTGCTTTAAGAAATCCGATTTAAATAACCAAAGTATTCTCCGCCGTCAGTAAAGACCTTCACCTCGTAAACATCAGTGATTCTTCGCAATTGTAGCATGCTTTGCCCTCCTGAATCTGAAAAGAAAGGCTCTTATACTATTTAAATGTTTTTCTATGCAACAGTGGCAATACTCAAGGTCCGAAATGTCTGCATTCTTGGAACATCCCATGTAGCAAAAGCCAGCAAGAAAGAGATAGAGGCATTCATCCAGAAGAGAAAGCCGCAGGCAATTGCGCTTGAGCTTGACACATCACGCTACAAGGCACTGCTCCATCCAGAAAGGGCAGGGCAAAAGCCAGCAAGATTCTCGTGGCTGGCAGGCACACTGCGCTACATGCAGAAAAAAGCAGGCAAGATAGTGAACGCAGAAGCAGGGCTTGAGATGAAATCTGCAATACAGCAGGCAAGGAAGAAAAATATTCCGATATATTGCATTGATCAGCACATCAGCATCACCCTTAAGCATGCATTGCAGTCCATGTCCTTGAGGGAAAAGCTGCGCTTTTTCATAGACGTCCTGTTCTTAAGCAAGAAAAAGGTAAAGCAGGCACCTTTTGATATGCAAAAAGTCCCAACGCAGCAGCAATTGAAGCAGGTCATGCAGGAATTCAGGCAGCAGTACCCTGGAATGTACAAGGTGCTTGTTGAGGAAAGAAATGAATACATGGCAAAAAACTTATATAATCTGATGCAGAAGCACCAGGGTAAGATTCTCGCAGTTGTGGGAGCAGGCCACCAGCAGGGAATCGCGCAGCGTGTCACATGGTATTTGAAAAAAAAGAGGTAGCGCATCTTATAATTGCAAGCATAGTCCTAGGATTTGTTCTTGGGTTTGACGACAAGCAGGCAGCTTTTGACCCGCAGCACTGGATAACAAACCTTATTTTAGTAACAGCAGCAAGCTTTCTTGTGATTCTAGTCTACAGCATTGTGCAGAAATGCGCCGCGGCTTACTTGGGAGCAGAAGCAAAATTCAGAATCTGGCTATTGCATCAGCTCTGGTTCAAGCGCACCTGGAAATCTGAGCAAGGCCTGCCTTTGGGAGTAATACTGCCTTTGCTCATCACAGTAGTAAGCTTTGGAAGAATTCCATTCGCAGCAGTTGCAAGCTCTGAAGTCCAGACAGTCGAGCGTCTGCGCTTTGGAAAAAAGTTCAGGGAGATTACGGATTTTGAGAGGGCAGCCATCATTGCTGCAGGCCCATTAACCATGCTTGTGATTGCAGTGCTTATGCCATTGTTTGACCCTTCAGCATTTGCCTTGCTTGTAAGAAGGACTGCATTGACTCTTGCAATTGCACAGATGCTGCCCCTGCCAAATACAGAAGGAATAAAGATTTTCACAAGCTCGTCAGCATTATACATTTTTCTTATGGCATTGTTAATCGCAGCAGCGTTCTTAGTAAGCCAGTTAAATTCAGCGCTCGCAATAATACTATCAATAGCGATTGCATGCATCCTGCTCTTCTGCTATTGGTTCTTTATCATATTCAGGAAATAAGTGAACTGCAAAGCAAATGCCTTGTTGGAGAATTTATTATTTGAAGGCTGGCGAGAAAAATAGTAGTGTCTATAGAGTCAATTCTTTGTATGTAGTATGTTGTTCTAAAAACCTAAATCCATCAATTCCTACTTGGTGTTCAAATCCTT
>DATDZK010000012.1:0-14200 GCA_035288725.1 Candidatus Nanoarchaeia archaeon
TCAGGAAATTGCAGCTTTAGATATTGGTATTCCTCAAGGAAATATTTCTCGATGGGAACGTGGGGCAAACCCTAAATTTTTCTCTTTTAGATCTTACTTACAAAGATTGGGCATTTATCAAGGATTTTATACGAACAAGATATATGTAACTGGTACTGTTTATCATGGTTTTCAAATTAAAAAAATTAAATCTACTAAGCTTTCAAAAGAAAAAGCTTACGTTCTTGGGGTTGTTGGACCTGGTGATGGTTATATTAATGGAAAGTATAGCATTGGCCTTAATGTTTGTGATAAAGATTTTGCCGATTATTTCCAAAAATGTGTAGAAAATACATTTGGCCTCAAATGTAGGCGTTCTCGGAGAATCAGTAAACCCACTAAAAAAGTAAAAAAACCGTCTAAACAATATGTTGTAGGTCTTGATGCAAAATCAGTTGTGGAGAGTTTAAAACGATATGGTGTTTCCTTTAAAGAAAAAACTTGGAGGATACCTGAGATAATCAAGAAAGCATCATCTACTTATAAAGCAATGTATCTAAAAGGGATTTTTGACTCACAAGCTTGTGTGAATGTTGCAGGAAAGAGTATTCTTGTTGGGATCAAAAATAAAGAAGGAATAAAGGATATCCGATCTCTCTTAAAAGGTATAGGAATAAAATCTTCTATTTATAAAGATGAAACTCATCTTCTTATTAGTTCACAGCAATACTTGAAATCATATTATCATCAAATAGGATTTGCTTTAAAAAGAAAGGAACAAGACCTTTTAAGGCTTCTTAAAAGTTACAAACATGAAATCTCTCCTTATCTTCAAACATTGGAAAAAGTTCCAAGCATAATCCATTTGAAAAGACAAGGCTTATCAACCAGTAAAGTTGCCTCACTCACAAATACTAGTAGGGCGACAGTTAGAAAATATATTTCATTAGGAGAATACTAATGAGCCGCTATATATCCCCTGCCCGCAAACAGCGTCTTGCAAAGAAAAACAGGCAGACAAAGTGGGCACCATTCTGGACTGTGCCAAAAATATACGGGAAGGGAAGGAGAGTTCATCCAGGAAGGCATACAACTGTGAAAAGGCACTGGAGAAGAACAAAAACTAAGGCATGAACATGACAACAGCCGCAATCCAAGGAAAGAGCATAACCTATGACCCTGCGCTTACATATAGCCTGCCTATCAGAGACGGGGATGATGGGGAACTTTCTGCTGTAGAACTAGAGCATGTTGAAAGATTTATTGACATGATTGGGCAGCATCCACAGAAAGAAGAATATGTCGGGGAACTTCTGCAGGATTTTCAGCACTTTGAAGAAATCCTATTGCCAGAATCTGATGACTTAAAAAACCTAAGAAACACGAAGAGCATGCTTGAAGGAATGATCGGGAACTGAACATGGAACGCGTCTATATAATCCCATTAAGAAAAGAGTTTCAGAAAGCTCCTGTGTACAAGCAAACCAAGAAGGCAGTGCAGGCTGTCAGGGAATTCATGCAAAGGCACATGAAGAATGAGCAGGTGAAGCTTGGGCAGCATCTGAATCATGCATTAACAGCGCGCGGAAGGAAGAATCCCCCACACAAGGTCAAAGTCAAGGCATGGACTGAAACCATAAAGAAAGACAACAAGGATATTGAAATTGTGAAGGTTGAACTGTTCGGGGCGCCTGAAGAAAAGAAGATTGAAGAGGCAAAGCCTGAGAAGATTGAGGAAAAGATTGAGCAGATTGAGAAAAAGGAAGACAAGCAGGAAAAAGCCAAGGAAGAAGTACTGAAAGAGGAAAAGAAGCCTTTAGAGAAGAAGCAAACCAAAGCTGCTGCACCTGCTCCTGAAGACAAGAAGCCCCATGACAGCAAGAAAACTACGAGAGCAGCGCCGCATCATTCACAGCATACAGTTGAGAAAAAGAAATAAATTAATAAACACCATGAATTACTCCAAATAAAGCAAATGATTTGGAGACCATCACAAGCACTAATAATCACCTTTATCGGAGCAGCAGCACTAATAACGATCATGATAGCAGCAAGCGATTTACAGGAGCAATCAAGAGTAAGAGTTGCTATTGTAATGAATGGCAATACTGACTCAGGCATAACTAGCAAGGGGTCAACAAATAACCAAAATGTTATCAGCCCGGAACAGTGCACAGGCACAATAAAAATGAAGGAGTTCTTAGTTGACAATAAGGACCAGCTATTCGCAGCGATGAAGATACTGACAAGCCTTTACAAAAATCCAGAGTTCGAGGATACTAACTTCGTAAAGCCAGAATACGGAGATTTCGAATTAGAAAGAGTCGAAGTCATCAACGGAACGGCAAAGATATACCTCAATAACTACCCTGCAATAGGCGGTTACTGCGAGGATAGATATTTTGAAGCACAATTTTACTACACAGCAACACAATTCCCTGGGGTAAATGATGTAGAATTATACGTTGACGGCTCAGTTATAGGGAAAGGAAAGTCAAAATGGAAATACTTTACAGACAGATACGCAGAGCAATAATCAACCAACAATAACCCCACCGATTCGTGATGAGGCGTTGATTAATCGTCGATGAAGTATTATCTTGTTTTTCCCTTTTCTGTTAAGAATTTCCTCATTTCTTCGATAAATTCTTTAGCTCTTTCTAATGATGTTTGAGCTTTTCCTTTCTTTTCTATCTTATCTGTTGTGTACTGTATTTTACTTCTTTTATTCTTTTCGAAATCGAATGATTCTATTAGAGAATCAGCTTTTAATCCTGCCAGACTTGTTGCCTCTTCTTTGGTGTTCTCATAGTCTTCAATTAATGAATCCTTTAGTTTCTGCCTTGCATAAACAATTAATGCATCAGCTGTCACTTTGTGTGCTATCTTTTCACCAACTTTATAACCTAACTTTCTTAAAACAGCATTAGCAGTATAGAACATTGCATAATATGAACAGACTATTACCCATAACTCGGATATATTTTCAGAGTTAAGTTTTTCAGCAGATAGTAGACTTTCTCTAGCGTTTTCCATCAATACTTTTAAAGCATTCTCATCTAATGGGTCTTTCTTTATTAGACCCTCATTTAGATACCCTTTCATGCTTGATTCGGCCTCTTTTATTCTATTATTGTTTAACATTTTTTAGTAACCTATAATATTCTTCTATCCCAATTAGTATGATGTTGTTTTTAATTGCTTCGCTAACAACTGAAAATTCTTTACTTTTTACCATTCTCATGAAGCTTTCATAGCTTACGTGAGTTAAATGAATTTTGTGATTGTAGATGTTAATTTCTGTCTGAACTTTGTTTGATACTTCCTTATCTGCTATTAAAAGTAGGTCTATGTCTGAATGTTTTGTTGCTGTTCCTTTTGCTTGAGAACCAAATAATATTACAATTATGGGAGATTCTATTTTTGATATATCTTCATACATTATCGAGAAATTCTTATCTTTGAAAAGATCTTCTCTTCTAGAATATTCGGCTTTAAATACTAAATCATTAAATTTTTCATTGAATGAACAAATTATGGTATTGCCTGTTTTCTTAAGTTCTACTACGCCTTCTTTTTCTAGTTTTTTCAAAGCTTGATAAGCGGATTTATAATTTATTTTCCTAAGCAAGGCTATCTTTCTTATGCTGTAAGATTCCTGCTTGTTTGATATTAATAGCTTTAATATCTCTATAGTCTCATTAGCCATATTTAACCATAATACTATGGTTTTATACCATATATAATTCTTTTCCTTTTCAATTGTCTGGCGAATAAAATTCATTTTAAATTTAAAGCAAGCTGATCCTTCTGCTCAGTCGCTTTCAGCATTACTATAATAACCCCCCATTCTAGAAACATTAAACTTAAAAGACGGTTTTGCAGAGTATTATTCATGAACAAACTTCCATTCGAGGAGATTGAACGAGAAGTAATTGTCAAAAAAGAAGCGGAAACAAATCCAGCATATGGGTCGCAACCTGATCAAAAGTCTGTTGAACAACTCATCCGCTACGGGATAGTTAATGTCAACAAACCTTCGGGTCCTACATAGAGTCGAATCTAGGGAATTTCCCATCAAGTTGCGGATTATGTTGGAAAGATTCTGCACATAAGCAAGTCCGGAAATACCGGGACCTTAGAGAACTAAGTTCAAGGATATCCTGCTGTTTCCGGAGTGCTTCCGATTACTCTAGAAAGAGCTACAAGATCTGGGCAGATGCTGCTTTCTGCAGGCAAGGAATATGTATGCTTCATGAAACTGCATGCTGATGTATCTGAAGAGAAAGTCCGAGAAGTTCTGCAAAGCTTTGTTGGCACAATTACACAGATGCCCCCAGTCAAGAGCGCTGTGAAGAGGCAATTGCGCGAACGCAACATCTACTATCTTAATGTTCTCGAGACTGATGGAAGAAACGTACTTTTCAGAGTGGGAAGCCAGGCAGGAACTTACATAAGGACCATCTGCGTTGATGCTGGGAAAAAATTAGGAATAGGGGCGCACATGCAGCAGCTCATCAGGACAAAGGCAGGGCCATTCACAGACAAGGACTGGGTGACTCTTCAAGACCTGCAGGATGCTTATTCATTCTGGAAGGAAGATGGGGATGAAACATTGCTAAGAAAGTATGTCACGCCATTTGAGAAAGCTGCAGAGCACCTGCCCAAAGTGTGGGTGTTTGACTCTGCTGTGCATACAATCTGCAGCGGAGCTGAGGTATATGTATCAGGCATTTCAAGATTTAACACTGTGCAGCCAAAAGAAAGGGTTGCGATCATGACCCTGAAAGGAGAGCTGATTGGGTTAGGCGCTGCGGCAATGGAAACTGGGGAAATACAGCACCTGCAGAAGGGAGTTGCTGTCAAGCCTGACGCGATCTTCATGGACAGGAATGTGTATCCCAAGCAGGAGAAAAAGGCATGAACATTGCCATCTGCCTGAGAGGCATTGAGGATATTGCAGCACAGGAAGTTAACGGGAAGAAAACACTTCCTGGAAGAGTTGAATTTTCCGGAGATGTGACAGACTTCAGAAGCGTCAATGATGTATATGAAGTCTTGCACAGCTGCACCTTCAATGAACTAGATGACATTGAAACTGAAGCTGAAAAGCTGCAACTGCATTTTTCCGGATCTGTCAAGGTTGACTGCATAAGAGAAGGGGAGCATAACTTCAATTCTGTTGACGTTGAGAAGATTGTCAGCACAGTCCTCAGGAAAAAGGGATTTGCAATAGACTTCAAGAAAGCATACAACACTATTCTTGTTGATGTTCTTGACAAGCACTGCATATTTGGAATTCCAAAAAAAAGAAGATTGCAGAAGAGGGAATACAGGGTAAAAATAAACAACCAGGGCATAAATGCATGCTTGGCATATGCAATGCTAAAGCTTGCAGGCTATGAAGACGGCATGTCTGTGCTGGATCCTTTCTGCAAAGACGGAACTATCCTGATTGAGGCAGGATTAACAGCGCCAGGAACACTGCACGGAAACGATGCTAACAAAAACAATGTCAGAAATGCGCGGCTGAATGCTGCAATGGCAAAGGTGCCCATCACTTTCCATACAGGGGATGCTGCAAACCTTCCTGAAATGCAGTTTGACTGCGCAGCCAGCTATCCACCATTTGAAAGCAAGCGCAGGACATTCAAAACCATGCAGCGAGTTTACAAGGAATTTTTTGAGTATGCTGCAGCGCATGTCAAAGGGAAGATTGCCTTGCTAAGCCCGAACAAATCGCTTCTTGATGCTGCCCAAGACTTAAAGCTCAATGAAGAGCGGGAAGTCTGGGCAGGAAAGCAGAAATTTTTTGCATTTATCTTTGAATGTAAGAAAACTCGCACTCAATAGAACGGTAAATTCTTCCTTGCGCGTGATGGATGCGCTGCTTCGGCTCGCCTACCAAGCAATAATGCACCTCTTTCTCACCATGCTCGTTGCAGGCCCAGTAATACTTGCTGTTGTCTTTCAGCGCAGGAGGACTGCTGAATATTATGCCTACAGATCCTGGCGCGCATCTTTCCGGACTTGGTATATTGAACTGCTGCTCGCCATATACGCGGGCATAGTTCCCTGTTGTTGCAACGCTGACAAAGAAAAATGCAAGAGCAACCAAAATAATTGCGAAGATTACAACTTTCTTATTGTACTGCCCGTGCATCATTTGAATATGCTCCTGAACCAGCTTGCAAAGCTCTGCCAAAGCGACCAGGTCTCTTTTATTGGCTCTCCGACAGGCTCTTCAGCCTCTTCTGCTTCTTCAGCAGGCTCAGATGCAACTTCTGGCGTCTCCTCAGCTTCTTCAGGCTCGCTTGCGACAAGCGCTGCAGGCTCTTCCTCAGTTGCAACATTGCACTTTGCCTCTGCTATGAAATCAACAGCAATATCAGCATGGCTCTTGATGTCCCAGCCAAGCACCAAGGCACTTTCCTCTTTTTCCAACACTTTCAGGCCGGCATAGTACCTTCCTGACTTGTAGTCAGTGCGGTCACAAAGCTTTGCATAGGCAATGTATCCTGGAAATTCCTCTGGATCGGGATCCTGAAACAAGCCTTCAATATCCTGCCAGGAAAACGGGTGCGCATCCACTACAGTCTTCTGCACGCTGTCCATCATCACGCCTTCAAATGATCCTGTGGCCTGGTTGCATAGCTCTGTGCTTTGTTCCAGCTGCCTGCCATTCACTACCCAGCGACCTGAGAATGTGCACATGACTGGCTTGCCTGAAAATCCCTCCAAGCGGAATGTGCCTGAGCCTGACTCGCGCTTCCTGAATTCCTTGGAAGCCTGCACTCCAAACGATATTTTTGAAGTTGCAGTTCTAGGCTGCGACTGAGAGCAGCTGACAATATTATCAATGCTCAATGCCTTGATTGTGCCTTGGGTGTTGTAGAGATAAGCATGCACTGCACGCTTGCCTCCTGTGCTGCCTATGTTCTGGCAGTAGATAGTTGGGGATGATGTAAGCTTGGGCGACTTTGTCAAAGGCTCGCCTCCTGCGATATAGCCTTTTGCATAATAAGTCTGGCCTGCTTCCCAGCCGATGGTTTCGCAGATCTCAAAGTGGTCTTGCTTCCAGGTGCAGGAAACTCCCTCCACATTAACATGGGGAGCATTTCTTGTTGCCTGGCCTGTAATCTCTGCATTGACAACCACATAGAAAAAACTGAAAAGCACTACAAATAATGTGAATAATGCTATTTTTTTGCTGTCCATTGATTACCTCTTTTTCTATAAAAGGAAAGCCCAGTATATTTAAATAGGTTGTGGTAGCCAAGGTATGGCATGAAGAAAGAATTTGATGCGCACAAGGAAACGCACTGGGCAGACAGGGCAGCATCCAAGATTATTGCAGAAAAAGGGGACAAGAAAGACTATGTCTGCGCCTCCGGCATCACTCCTTCAGGAGTTGTGCACATTGGCAATTTTCGCGAGATTATGACAACATATCTAGTTGCGCAAGCATTGCTGCATAAAAAGAAAAAAGTAAGATTCATCTACTCATGGGATGACTATGACGCTTTTCGGAAAGTGCCTGCAGACATTACAAAAACATGGGAACAACACCTAGGCCTGCCACTCACTGCCGTTCCGGACCCTTGGAAATGCCACAATAGCTATGCTGCGCATTTCAAGAACAAGCTTGAAGAAGAAATAGCTCCTTTCAATTTTCCAGTTCAATTCATTTCCCAGACACAACAGTACACTTCATGCGTTTATGCTGAAGAAATCAAGAAGGCTTTACAAGACAGGAACAAGATTGCAAGCATTCTCAACAAGTTTCGCGAAGAGCCTCTGCCTGAGGACTGGATTCCCCTGGAAGTATTTTGCACAAAATGCGGAAAAAATGATACACGCGTCCTGAAGTATGATGAAAACTACCTCGTGCACTACGAATGCGACTGCGGAAACTCTGAAGAAACTGATTTTAGGAAGAAAGGGAATATCAAGCTTCTCTGGAGAGTTGACTGGCCAATGCGGTGGCACTATGAAAAAGTCGACTTTGAACCTGGAGGCAAAGACCATTCCACTGCAGGCGGATCTTTCGACACTGGAAAAGAGATTATCAAAGCGGTATGGAGCCGTGATGCCCCAACTTACCAGATGTATGACTTTGTCCGCGTGAAGGGGGCAGGAGGAAAAATCTCAAGCTCTGCAGGAAATGCCCTGACTATCAGGGACGTTCTTGAAGTTTATGAGCCGAGAATTGTGCTCTGGATGTTTGCGAATTATAGACCAAATTCAGAGTTCGCTATCAGCTTTGATCTTGATGTGCTGAAGATTTATGAGGATTTTGACAGGTGCGAACGCATCCATTATGGAATCGAACAGCCTGAAAACAAGGGAGAAACAGAGAAGCAGAAAAGAATTTACGAACTTTCTGCCTCAAAACCGCAAAAGACAATGCCTGACCAGCCAACGTTCAGACACTTAACTATGCTGACGCAGATTTATGAAGGAGATATTAAAAAAGCAACCCAAGGATTTAAGGGAGATACAATTGCAATGCGCGCCCAATGCGCCTGGAACTGGATAAAAAAATATGCGCCTGATGATATGAGCTTCAAGATCCATGCAACCATCACTGATGAAGCCAAAGAAATGATCTCATCTTCACAGAGGCAAGCCTTAATTTTGCTTCGAGACAGGCTGAAAAAGAAAAACTTTGATGACCAAGCACTTTTCAATGAATTTTATGCCATCTGCGATGAGCTAAAAATCAAGAATACTGAGTTTTTTGAGGGGGCTTACCTCGCACTCATCGGCAAACGCAGAGGACCCAAGCTTACGCACTTGATTTTAGCTATGGACAAGAAAAGATTGCTGACACTTCTTGATCAGTTGTAAAAACAGTGCTTACAGCCCTTCTGGATGCATTTTAGCGAAAGCTTTATATATAGGCATTTGTGCAGTGTTCTCACGCGAAACACCGGAAACGGGGGATTGCTGATTATCAATAACGAACACCGAGGTGGAAAACAATGGCAGAACTATTGGTTGTACGAAGTAAGATAAAAGGTGTAGCGAAGAACATGAATGTTGCAGGCGACTTTGCAGAAGCCCTTAGCGGACGAGTTGAAGTACTAATCAAGGACGCAGCCCGACGCGCAAAGGACAACGGAAGAGCCACAGTGAAAGCCAGAGACTTGTAAGGGAATTACTCTTCTTCTTTTTTTTCTTTTATCTTCATATAATTTTCCACTTGACAAATGACCCCAGAGAATTTATAAATCAATTTAAATTAGTAGTCGCATGTTAAACGAGGTGATATGTTGTGTATGTAATCGTTCTATGAAAGCGATAACCAACAGCCATCTAATGGAAAAGCACAATTTATTACCTAAAGAGTATTTGCAATCGTATCCTGATTCTTTGCTTATGTCTCTTGCTTCTAGAAGTAAAAAATCCTATTCTATGATAGACCACATTACTTCAGAAGAGACAAGAAAGAAGTTATCTGTTGCTCATAAAGGAAAAACTCTTTCAGATGAGCATAGAAAAAAGATAAGTCTCATACAGAGGGGAAGAAAAAGATCAGAGGAATTTAAACAAAAACTACGCGATTATAATAGAATTCACGGTAATGTGAATAAAGGAAAGAAGGCTTCAGAAGAGACAAGAAAACGTATAAGCGAAGCCGGAAAAGGAAGACCTGCGTGGAATAAGGGAAAAAGTCCTTCAGAAATAACCCGGCAGAGAATTAGAGAAAAATTGCTAGGTAGATCGTTGAGTCTAGAAACTAGAATAAAAATGAGTGAATCACGAAAAGGAAGGAGATTAACTAAGATTTCTTTAAAAAAATTGATAAGCTCGGCAAGAAATAGTCCAAATAAACTTGAAAAGCGAGCGATACAATTGTTCACGAATAATGAACTACCTTTGAAATTTGTTGGTGATTTTAATAATCCCAAATATTTTATTGAGAAGAAAGTTCCTGATTTTGTTGCGACTAACTCCAAAAAAATATTAGTTGAAGTTTATGCAGATTATTATAAAGTACGCGATTACGGATCTGTTGAAAATTATAAAAAAGAACGTAGCGAAATTTTCAGTAGACATGGATGGAAAACTTTATTCTTCAATGAAAAGGAATTGAAAGAAACCCCTAATGCTTGTGTAAATCTACTAAAGATGGAGTTATTAAAATGAGCAAGATCAAGGGTATTCGAAGTGAGAGGGAACTTTTCCATAAGTTCTGGAGCAATGGATGGGCATGTTTGCGCACTGCTGGATCTGGATCAACAAGCTTTCCCGCGCCTGACCTGATTGCTGGAAAAGGCGGAAGGCTGCTTGTTATTGAATGCAAATCAGGAGCAGGCAATTACAGGTATCTTGACAAGAAAGAAGTTGAGGAGCTATGCTTTTTTGCAGATGCATTCGGCGCAGAGGCATGGATCGGCGCACGGTTTGACAGAGTTGGATGGTTTTTCGTTCCTGCAAGGGAATTGACGCAATCTGGGCCAAATAACTTTGTCGTGCACCTAAAGCATGTTTCGGAAAAAGGCAAAAAATTCGAAGATCTTACTGCCTGAACCAGAAGATTTTCGGAAAATCTGACAGAAGCGTGATAAAGGATTCTCACTTTCCTTTTCTGCATGCGCATTATCCTGCTAATACTAATTCCATTTGTACTAGGATTTGCCATTACTGAAATCCATTATGATCCTGCTGGAAGCGACACTGGACTGGAGTACATTGAAGTGCAGCATGATCCTGGAGATAATCTTGAAAACTTCACATTTGAAGATGCTGCAAGCTCGGATGCCCTCCATGCAATCACATTCGTGAACAGCTCAATTTCTTTGCTGGTTGAGCAGGGCTTCAACACAACAGTCAATGTCTCTGTCTACACTGCAGGCGCAACCTTAGGAAACGGATTAAACAATGACCAGGATGTTGTGCGCATCAAAAATCAGGCAGGTGAGATTGTTGCAGAAGTTAACTACAGTTCTTCCCTTGGAGGAAGCAATGGAAAAAGCCTGTGCAACGAGAATGGCATGCTTAAAGAATGCAATGCTACTCCTGGATGGATTCCTTCTATAATAATAAACGAGACTAACTATTCTTCAAATAGTTCCATTCCCCAGAACACAACAGCTCCAACACAGCCAAACAATTCCATAAACCAGACTCCTATTCCTGCTCCTCAACTCTTTTACACATTAAAAATAACAGAAGTGATGGCAAATCCCAGCGGCAATGACAGGACGAGCGCTCCTGACGGCGAATGGATAGAACTGTACAACTTCGGGACTGCACCATTGCCATTGGAAGGATTAATTCTTGCTGATGAAAAGAACAACCAGGTGAAGCTTGGGCAATCTAACCTTCTTTCTTCACAGATTATCCAGCCTTTCGCTTATGGAGTTGCCTATCTCAATGGATGGAGCATCTTCAACAACAATGGGGACAGCGTCAGGCTATTGCAGAATACCACAATTCTTGACCAGATGAGCTATGGGCCAATTGAGGAAGGATTTACATGGGGCATGGTGCAGGGAGTGTGGAAGAGAACAATTCCAAGCCCAGGCATGGAAAATAAAATCTATCCATCTGCTGATGCTGCTGAAGCAATCGAACCATTCTTGCACATTTCAGAAACACCAGAAAGCGCTGCCTTGGGCACATCGTTTGTTGTTGCAGTTGATGCATACAGGACAACAACCAGGGCATCAACACTGAGCATCGCGCTTGACAAAGTTATCTCTCCCATTACCTTTACGGTGCGCGGAGATGCGAAGAACATTTCACTGCGCGTTCCTATCCTTCTGCCTGCATGCCTGCGCAAGAATATTTCGGAAACAACATTGCGGGTTGGAGGACTTGGGCTGAAAGAAGAAAAGAGCATCAGCATCACAGGACCTGCATGCACACCTACTGCTCGGGAGACTGCGACACGCGTTTCTCTTGAAGAGAAACCCAGGTACCAAATCACAACTGCTGCCTCTGCGTCGCAGCCCGAAAAGCATTTAAAGCAACCTGCAGATTCAGTGATTTACAAGAGCTCGGCAATGCAGGCAAAGGACCTGACAATTTACCTGTTCACCCTTTTCCTGATTGCCATGTGCATTTACTTGCTTGCGAGGAAACATGGCTGACATCAAAACACGCGTCATTGCTGAAGTAATCGGCAGCCCTGAAGCCCATGTCAACACTGTGATGCAATCCCTTGTTGAGAAGATGGGGACGCGCAAAGAAATTACTATAACAAAAAAAGAAATATTCAAGGCTAAAAAGATGGAGAAACAGCCGTTGTGGAGCACGTTCACAGAAGCAGAGATTTCGTTCAGGGACATCCAGGCTCTTCTGAACTTCTGCTTTGACTTCATGCCCAGCTCTGTTGAGATATTATCTCCTGAGTCTCTTGCGTGCAAGCAGAAAGAGCTGAGCGATTTTGTCAATGACCTGATTGGAAGGCTGCACCAGTACGACATGATCCTCAAGAACATCCATGCTGAGAATGTAGTGCTCAAACGCAAGCTTGGAGATAAAGCCTAACTTTCCCTGCGCTTCTTGATATTTTCCAGGTATTCATCAAAGGTCTGCTCGCGCTTTTTTCTCTTGCCTAACAAGAAGACTGCTGCCAGAATCAACAAAAATATCCCAGTGAGAACAAACGGGATTACGCTTCTCTTCCTTTCTGGAGGAGAATAAGTTGCATTCTTGAAGAAATCCAGGCCTGCATCTTGCGCTGGAGAAACTTGCTCTGGTTCTGGCGCGCTTGTATCCACTTCAGGTTCCTGTACTGGCGGGGGCAGTTGCTCCTGCTGCGGCTGCGCTCCAAATGTGATTGTTACAGGAATCTCCTCTGTCTGCTCGCCTCCCTTCGCAACAATCTTTCCTTCATATGTTCCTGCGCGCTCCTCCTCATTCCTGTTGATCCAGATGTACTGCCTGTATTTCTCCTTTGGAGGAACCAGAATAGAAGACTCATTGACTGAAAGAACTGCATGCAGACTATCATCGACAATAAAATCAACGCGCAACGGCTGATCCCAGAAATTAATCACTTCAAAGAAGCCTTCACGCGCCTCCTTCCTGCTCAGCTGCTGCACAATTTCAGTTGGGGTGATGGAAAACAACCCTGCTTGTACCGGACTTTCAGGAGCATTCTGCGATTTTACAATAGAAGTAAACACTGGAAGGAAATAGCTTTTGTTTTCTGCAGAAAGATTAATTATGACATCTGACCCAATCTTTTTTGCTGCTGAAAATACCAAAAACCTTGACCTTTCTTCCAAAATGCTTAACTTTTCCTGGTAGGTATGGGTTATTTCTGAAGGGGACTGCACCTGGATGTTGAAGTTGCCTTTCTTGCTTGTAAGCTTGATCTCAAGGTTCTCGCCTGCCATCAAGAAGGCTGGCTGGATCTGCAAGGCATAATTGCTTTCCCTCACTGCAATCTTATGATAAAATGAAAACTCCTGCAATGTCTTGTTGACAACATACTTCACAGGGCCTATCTGCAGGGTATATTCGCCATTTGCAAGGCCTATTGGAAGGCTGAACGAGTAAAAGTAGACACCAGACTGGATTGTGTGCCTCAATGGGGCGATCTTGATCTCCTGGCCTGCCATGTCAAACAAATGTAGTGTGCTGGATTCAAGCGCATATACAGGCTTATCAGAAACTCGGACAAGCAGCTGCACAGTTTCCTGAGGGCTGAACTCCTGCTTGTAGGTGCTAAGGGTTATTCTCTCTTCTGCTGCCACATATGGGATTACAAGAATAACAATAAATATCCAAAATAGCTTATTTCTGAAGTTCATTTTTTCTCAAATAACTTGCGCGCTTCCTTTAAAGACTTATCTAAATCCTCTTCCCACCTTGACTTTGCTGCCTTGACATCGCGCAGCTGGACCTGAGGCTGCTGCGGCGACTTTGGAGAGGAAGAAAATGTTATAGTCTGCGATGATGATGGCCTTGAGGATGGCTTTTTCTTCATGAAGAAGAAATAATAGACAGCAATGCCTATCAGCAATATTACAAGCAGGATAAGTATCCATCTCCATCCTGAAGAGGATTCTTCCTCGCATGTGCAGTCAAGATTGCATAAGCCTGGGCATGCGGCATCATCAGCGCCGTCGCATGATTCTGCAGCATCATTTACCTGGTTGTCTCCACAGAAAGCAATTGGTTCTTCTAGCTGTGCCTCTTCCTCTGGGCAGTCTGAAATGCATGTCAAAGAGGACTCTCCTAGAAACCTGTCGCAAATGCC
>DATDZK010000013.1:0-10476 GCA_035288725.1 Candidatus Nanoarchaeia archaeon
TACAATAACGCCTAAAACCCAGAAAATAGAAAGAGTTACTTTAAATGGCGAAGGCTTGAGAACAGTGGACAATCATACGGATGGTATAATCGCCATGTATGGAGCGTTTACCTTAGCCATAGCTTACTCCAATAAAGAACCTTAAAACTCAATCAACATTCTCTGTTCCTGTTTTTCTTTCAATAACCTGCTTTGTTTAGTATATGATTGTACTGGTTCTTTCAGTCGTGTCTGGATATCCTGCAGAGCTTCCTGTAGAGTTGAAAATGCCTTAGGCTGCTGCGCAAGCGCATGCCGTGTAGCTTCTCTAAGAATTCCAACACCGCAAGGTGCCCAATATTCAGGACTAACTTCCCTAAAGATTAGCACAGAAGCCTGCCTTTTAATTCCAGTCAAGTATTCAGCAACAGCCAGCCTATTCGCATAATACGCACCAACTACAGAGTCTGCATACGTCTTCCTGTTCCAAAATCCTTCATAATCAGTCCACCATCCCCCATGTGGGTATGCTTGGCTCGGCAAGGAATGTTCAACAACTTCAAAGCTCCAGTGCCTTGGCAAAAGAAGAATTTCATAGTGGTTTCCTAAGTAAGAAGCGTAAAAAACCTGATAGCTGTCAACCCATGAATGCTGCCTAATCTTTTCCATCATGCTCCTAGAAAGCAGGGAGTCAACAGCAGTTATTCCCCATTTTGTAGGTGTTAACTTCCTTTGAGGCTTTATCCCAAGCACTCCAGCAGAAAGCAATCTCATTATATGCGTGACGGAAATATCTTTATTGTATAGGATTTGCATTGCATCAGCAGCCTTCAGGTCAGAGTCATTCACAACTTTCTCAACAGGCTTTGCAATCACAGGATTCTCTTCCAAGGTTGCTTTTACCAGAGGGGCAGGATTTCCTATAGGTGCATGCCACGCATCAAAAGAAAGTTGCAATTTAGGCTTTTTCTTGAGTACAAATTCTACAGAAGCAGGCTTGCTTGCCATGCTGACTTCCTGCATAGTGTCAAGTAATTTTCCAGATCCGTGCTTAACATCAACTATGAACCTAGAATGAATCAATGAGCTTCTCAAAAACAATATATCCTCAATCTTCAGTTGCTCCTTGAACAAGTACTCTGGATTAGTCAAATTTCCAGATTCTTGGTCATGCATTGTAGGAGCTAGAATGCCAGCATAAACTTTAGGATAGAACGCTTCTCCAACAAACAATTCCGGCGGGCTGCTGCCAGAAAAATCCAATGAAATGATTTTAGGATAAAATTTTCTTAGTTTAGGCGCAGCCACTTGCTTCAGGTAATCGACATCCATGCTGCCAAGAAGGGTTTTTCATTTATAAATAATATGCAGGCACTTGTCGAGTAGGTTTTCAAATAAGATGCTTAAAACTGAAAGATATCCGATGCATCCTGCAAAATTTCCGGAAAATCCATAGCAAGGCATAAAAAGGAGAACAAATTCCAGATAATATGGGAATCAAAAATAATCTAGAAAGTCTAAGTTACAAAAAACCAGCAATGAAGGTAGAAAGTAAGTCATGGACCTTCACCCCTCCGGTTTTCAAAAAAATTACCATGCATCGAACAACACCAAAGGAGGGTATATTATCAAATAACTGGAGTATGACTGTAAAAACGACTATACCAAAAAATTGGTTTCGCACAGGAAATGTAAAGGAACTTGATGCTATGATCAAAAGAATGGAAGGGGATACAAAGAATGAGCGACTCACTAAAAGAAGTAGGTAAATTTGGATTTTCACTGCCAATTGTTGAAGATGAAAATGGAAAAAGAGATTTTAACACGAAATTTATGGCAGAAAATGTTGCTCCTGAGATAATCATCATGCAAACAAAAGTTTTTCTGAGAAATCTTGAGAAAGGTTATTTCGAACTTTATAGCGAATAAACACAACATTTATAAAAATTAAATTTCACCTTGTTATGAATGGCTCTCATCACACTAGAAGAAATCCTTTACTTCATTATTTTGAGCGTAGTCCTCGGATACATCTTCTCAGGGATCATCAAAAGGCCAAGAACAGAGTTTGATATTGAGCATCCAAACAGATTTGACTGGAGAGGATACTCCTATGCTATAGCAATCTCAGCCCCAGCAGTTATTTTGCATGAGCTGGGCCACAAGTTCGTTGCCATAAGCTATGACCTCGCAGCGACATTCAAGATTTGGCCGTTCGGCCTCATTCTGGGAGCGTTCCTGAAGTTCATCAACTCCCCTATAATCTTGTTTGCCCCTGGCTATGTCCAGATTCTAGGAACACCAAGCACAATAGAAACTTTCTGGATCTCATTCGCAGGCCCATTGGTAAATCTTGTTCTCTTTCTCCTTGCATGGTATCTCCTGGAACACGCAAAGCTTTCAAGAACGCAGGCAATCCTGCTCTATCTGACCAAGCAGATTAACCTGTTCCTGTTCATCTTTAATTTGCTGCCCATCCCTCCATTAGATGGTTCAAAAGTATTTGGCTCGTTAATACAAATGCTCACCTAATCAGCGCCGTTTTTTCTTCGCTTTCCTGGAAAATAGCATTCTAAGCACGCTTTTCTTATCTGTTTTCTTCTTCACATGCTTCTTGGAAATTTTTTTCACAGCCTTCCTTGCATGCTTCCTGGCAGCTACCTTCACAACTTTCTTCTTCGCAGCTTTCGGCTTGGCTTTAATCTCCTCTTCCTCAGGCTCAATCCTGCTGTACATCTCAATCTCTTCCTGAGTCCTGTCAATCGTTCTCCTAAGCTGCTCAACATTCTTCTGCGTGTTTTCCTGATGCAGCACTTCCCCGCATTCAGGGCATTTGAACTGCACTTCCAGCGCTTGCTCAAAAGACATGCGGGCACATGCATTTTTGCATATAAACAATGCCCCGTTCTGCTCCAGGGAAAGCTGTTTCTGCAGGCCTTCAAGCTGCTGCCTTCTGCGCTTCAGGAACAGTGATTTTGCTTCCTTCATGTCCAGTGTCCAGAAGTAAACATACCATCCTTTCTTCTTGTCCTTCTTTCTTGTAAATATCACCAAGTTCTTATCCTGCAGCCTGTAAAGAACGCTCCTCACCTGGTTCACAGTAATTCCAAGCTTCTCTGCAAGCTTGAACTCAGAGACATTCTCCTTCTTGTAAATCTGCTCAACAAGCTGAAGCGTGTCCTTGCCTACCTGTTCGCTAACAAGGTCAAACAGCGCCTCTTGAGAAAGGTCCATAATATTAAATTGCTTGAAAGAACTTTAAAAGCCTTTCCCACACTTTTAAATACAAGAAAAGCTACGCAAATTCTATGCATTACCAAGGATGGATTTCATCATTGCTCATCATATTACTTATAGCAACATCTTTCGTAGCTAGTGACAACCATACTGACACAGACAATGATGGCTTGTCAGACGAGCAGGAATTGTTTTACTCTACAGACCCTTCAAATCCAGACACTGATGCAGACGGCTTGTTAGATGGAAGGGAGATGCAGCTTGGAATAAATCCTATAGACCCTGATACTGATAATGACCTTTTGCCAGACAAGGAAGAGCTGGAGTCAACCAATACAGATCCGTTGCTTTCAGACTCAGATGAGGATGGCTTCAGAGACGGAATGGAAATCCGCGCAGGAACAAACCCTCTGGACAAGAACAGCATTCCCCAGCAAGCCAAGCCAGTCATAGAAGAGATTCCTGTAAACAAGGAAGAGCTTGCAACAATGCGCGCAGAGCTTGTAGGCAAGGAAGTGCCAATACAAGCAAAAGAGGAGATTGAAGAGAAAAAATATACCCAAGAAGACCTGGAAAAAATCAAGGCTGCTTACGACACCCAGAAGAAAGAGCTCCAGATAAAGATTCATGACAAGGCAAAGGTAGCAGCAAGTTCAAGGGAATTCTTCATTGACTTTGACCAGGAGTGATGTTCTCACTCATAAATGGGGAGAAAGTATTTAAAAAGACTGGATCGTCAGTTCTTGCCAGAGGTGATCAAATGGGACTTTTCTCAAAAAAGAAGGATGCTTCAAAGCCTGAAATTCCAAAATTTCCTGAATTCCCGCAGTTCAATTCCAATAATCCTCCAGCATACCAGCCAGAATTCTCAGATGATATGAAGGATTTGCCAAAGGAGCCATTAGATGTGCTGCCTGCTTCTCCTCCTATTATGACGCATGACGAGGCAGATATGAACATTCCCTTGCGAAAGCCCTTGCCTCCAAAATTAGAATCACCCTCTGGATTTCCAAAGAAGACTTTCGCTCCTCCTGCTGAGCCCATGCAGCAATCTCCTTCCCATGAATATATAGTTGAGAAGCCTTTGTTCATCAAGGTAGATGACTACAGGGAAGCAATGGGCAACATAGAGGCATTGAAAAGGACACTGCAGGAAACAGAGCAGCTCCTTGAAAAATTAGAATCAATCCGCCTTGCAGAAGAAGAAGAGCTGAAAAAAGCGCATTCCAATCTTGACTCTATCAAAGAGCAATTACTGTTTATTGACAAGCGCTTGTTTGAAGTCTAATGGTAATGAAGCACATTCATACAATGATCGAACGCCCTGTAGAGATACGCCGTGCTTTGCTGGAGGCTGCAATCAAGTCAACAGAGATTCTCAGGCAGGAAGATACATTGAAGGACTTGCGTGATCAGAAGGAAGAATTAAAGAAGCAGATAAGTGTAAGCTTGGCACGCTTGAAAAGGACAGCCATAGGCATCAGGAAATCCTTGCCTCCATTGCCAAAGGATCTAGATTCTCCTCATCCAGTCAGGCCAGTAGAGGCAAAGGAAATTCCAGGAAAGCAGCGTGACGATTCTTCTGATAAGCTGCCTGTAACATCGCGCCAGAAATTAGACGCAGAGCTCTCCGCATTAAGAGACAGAATTCAGAAGCTGCAGGTTTAGTCTACCCTAATTTGGAAGAGATAGCCTTCCACAATATATATAATAAATAGATAACAAGAATAATTAAAACAACATTAAGAAATTGTGAAGAACCTTTTTTCATTTCTTTGACCTCTTTTCTAAATGAATGATACGCGCTTTCAGATCAGCAATCTGTTCGTGTATTTTAAGCTTTTCATTTAAGCGAATAATTTCTAATTGATGATTTTCAACATCTTTGGAAAGAGAAGAGACATAATAGATTGCAATAGCAGCAGCAGTGAGCATAATAATCGTATTTCTATATTCAGGACTTATAATAGCAATTAACCCTATCGCGAGAGAAGCAATAGCAAGGGCGGTAGTGTGCTTTTCTAAAAGGAACGTATAAAACCCAAAAAGAGAAAGAATTTAAACATTTGGATAAGATTCTAGATATGCTCTCAGACAAGGAAATGAAGAAGAAGTTCAAGGCAATTGCCCAGAAAGAGCCAGAGAAATACTATCCTACGCAAACATTGAAAGAACTGGGATTTGAAAGAAAGCAGTGCAAAAAATGCAATACCTTCTTCTGGACAGCCACCAACAGAGAAATTTGTGACGATCCGCAATGTTCAGGCTCATTCAGCTTCATTGGAAACACTCCGGCAAAGAATAAATTGAGCTATATTGGAGTCTGGAAAGAATTCTCAAAAATGTTCAAAAAATTTGGATATACCTCCATTAAACGATTCCCTGCTGTTAGTCGATGGAACCCGACAACAGATTTTACAATCGCTTCAATAGCTGCATTCCAGCCATTTGTCGTTTCTGGAGAAGTAAAGCCTCCAGCAAATCCCTTAGTAATCCCTCAATTTTGCCTTAGATTTGGAGATATCGACTCGACCGGATTGTCACAACACCTAGTGGGATTTATCATGAACGGGCAACATTGTTTCGTTTCTCCTGAAGAATATGATGCCAATAGATACCTAAAAGAAATTTATACCTGGCTTAACAAAGGGCTCGGTTTGCCAAAAAATGAAATAACCTTTCATGAGGATGCATGGGCCGGGGGCGGATCATTTGGTTCGGCGGCAGAATTCTTTTCGCGAGGACTAGAAATCGGCAATCAAGTCTATATGCAGTATCAACAAACTTCAACAGGCTACAAAGAGCTCCCCATTAAAGTACTGGACATGGGGATGGGACAAGAGCGATGTGCTTGGTTCACGCAAGGAAAATCCACAATCTATGATTCGACATTTCCAACAGTCTGCAAAAAATTATATGAAATTACAGGAATTAAACCCAATACGGAATTGCAGAAAAAATTTTTGCCATTTGCTCCAAATCTCAATCTCGATGAAGTAAGTGATATCCAAAAAGCTTGGCAGAAAGTAGCACAAGCAATGAACATAGATGTGCAGGAATTGAAGCAGGAAATCCAGCCCCTGGCAGCATTGTACTCAGTTGCAGAGCACGCCCGCGCATTGCTTGTAGCAATATCTGATTCCGCCCTGCCTTCCAACGTCGGAGGCGGCTACAACTTGAGGGTCTTGTTCAGGAGAGCCCAGTCATTCATTGAGCAGTATGGCTGGAAAATTTCTATGCCAGAAATAGCAGTATGGCATGCGCAATATTTGAAGCCTTTGTTCCCGGAATTATCTGAATCACTAGACACTGTGCAGAAGGTCCTTGAAGTTTAAAAAGTCAAGTTTGACAACACCCGCCAGAAAACAGCAGGCATAGTTGCAAAGCTGCAGGAAAAGGACATCACACAGGAAAAGCTCCTGGAATTATATGACAGCCAGGGCATTGCTCCTGAACTTATCCAGCAGGAATTCCAGAAGCACAGCAGGCAAATCAAGATTCCAGAGAATTTCTATGCATTAATAGCAGAGCTGCACGAGAAGCAAGTCCAGGAGCATGCGACAAAGCACAACGAGGAAGAATTAGACCTAAGCAAAATTCAGGAGACTGAGGCACTGTATTTCGGAGACTGGAAGGCTGCAACATTCACAGCAAAAATTGTCAAGGTTGAAGGTCCTAAAATAGTCTTGGACAAGACATTCTTCTATCCAAATTCCGGCGGGCAGCTGCACGACCTAGGCACCATTAACAGCATGCCAGTCATTAATGTCTACAAGCAGGGTCCGCATATTGTTCATGTGCTTGAATCTGCCATCAAATGCAAACAAGGCGACCATATCACAGGAGCAGTCAATCCTGACAGGAGGAAACAGCTGGCGCAGCATCACACTTCCACCCATATAATCAATGCAGCAGCAAGAATCGTATTGGGCAAGCACATCAATCAGGCAGGCGCAAAGAAAACAGAGGAAAAGGCGCACATCGACCTGACGCATTACCAGAGCATTTCAGAAGAAGAATTGCGGGAAATAGAGAAAACTGCTAATGACATTATTAGAAAGCGGATTCCTGTAGAAAAAAATTTCATGGATAGAACAGAAGCAGAGCAGAAATATGGCTTTTCTATTTACCAAGGCGGGGTTCCTCCAGGCAAGAAGCTGCGCATTGTAAACATTCCTGGCTATGATGTGGAAGCATGCGGCGGTACCCATCTCAACAACACAAGCGAAGCTGAATCTATCAAGATTCTCAAGGCATCCAAGATCCAGGATGGCATTGTCCGCATAGAGTTTGTTGCAGGAAACGCTGCGCTCCAGGAATTGAACAAAGAATCAAGAATAGTTGAAGAAGCAGCAGGCCTTTTGCAGTGCACCAAGGAGCAGATTCCTGCACGCTGCAAGGAACTGTTTGAGCTCTGGAAAAACAAAAAAAAGGAAAAATTCTTGCGTGGGAATCTTGCTATGAATGTAGATATGACACCTGCCGATGGGGAAAAGATAGCAAAAAATATTCTAGGAAAAGAAGAAAAGGCAAAGATAAGATTATCAGCAACAGAAAAGGAAGATCTCCCAGACAAGGAGCTCTTAGAAAGAGCTGCGCAAATCCTGAAGACCCAGCCAGAGCATGTCGTGAACACCATCAAGCGGTTCTTAAAGGATTTAAAAGGCTAAAAAAGCTTTCTAATGCAATAGAAAGATTTATAAGAAAGCTTACTATTCAAAACGTATGGATTTAGAGAGCATAATAAAAGAACAAAGGAAAGAGCTAGAGACCATAGAGAAGACCGAGAAAATAATAGAAAGAACCAAATCCGAAGAGTCTAAAAGGGCATTAAAATACCCCAATATCTTAGCGATTCTGGGTATAAGGAGATGTGGAAAATCGATATATTCATATCTTCTAGCAAAACAATACAAATTTGCTTACATCAATTTTGATGATGAAAGATTGATTGGATTGAAAAGCGAGGACTTGAATAAAGTCATGCAAGCATTCTATGCACTTTATGGAGATATAGACCTTATAGTTTTAGATGAGATACAAAATGTAGAGAAGTGGGAATTATTTGTTAACAGGTTAAGAAGGACAAAAAGAGTAATTCTAACAGGGAGTAATTCTAAATTATTGTCTGGAGAATTAGCAACGCACTTAACAGGGAGGTATATTGACAGGTTGTTATTCCCTTTTTCCTTTAATGAATTTTTGAAATTTAAAGGATTTGAAGAAAGGGTGGTATTCACCACGCAACAGAAAGCCAAGGTCATAAACTTTTTATATAAATATCTTGAAATTGGAGGGTTTCCAGAGACATATAAATTTGGAAGAGGAATGATTTCAAGGATTTATGAAAATATATTGACAAAGGATGTTCTACTAAGGCACAACATAGCCAAAAAGGAAGAGCTCAAGAAGTTAGCGAGATATTTGATAACAAATGTTTCCAATGAAGTAACATATAGTAAGTTAAAAAGGTTATTTGATATTAAACACGTATCAACAATATCAAATTGGATATCCTATCTTGAAAATGCTTTTTTGGTATTTAAGTTAGAAAAATTTGATTTTAAGTTAAAACAGCAATTCATATCTCCTAAAAAGATTTATTGCATAGACTCTGGCTTGGTGAATTATGTCGGTTTTAAGTTTTCAGAAAATAAAGGGAGATTTATCAAAAATGAGGTAGCGTTAGAACTGCAGAGAAGAAAATCATTGAATAGGTTTCTTGAAGTTTATTATTGGAAAGATTATCATCAAAATGAAGTTGACTTTATTCTAAAGGAAGATAAAAAAATAAAACAGTTGATTCAGGTGAGCTACATAAACTCGAAAGAAGAATTAAATGAAAGGGAGGTTACTGCATTAATAAAGGCAAGTAAAGAGCTAAAATGCAAAGACCTTTTTATAATAACTTGGGATTATGAAACTGAAGAAAATTTTGGTAGAAACAAGATAAAATTCATTCCATTGTGGAGATGGTTGCTAGAAAAGGAATAGCTTCAATTTCATTCGCAGTTATCAGCAACTATTTAAAGCACGAAACACGCTCAGATTTATGAAAAAACCAAAGATTTTTCTTTTATTCATGGGATTATTAGGATTGATTTTCCTCAGCGCATGCACAACAAATATTGAAGACGCATTGAAGCAGATTCCTGCGATTGATGCGTTCTTAAAGGAGCATCCTGATGCTGAGATGAGAATTACCTTGTGGGATCGCTCTTATGTAGAATCAAATATAGAGTCTATAAGGGATAAATGCGGCCCTCAAATGGTTGTTCGAGAGTATTATTACGTTTTAATAGAAGAAGATAGTCAAAAGATTGAGGCGTTTTTGGAACCGGAAACAGGAAAAGCTGTATGCTTGTTAAGAAAAAGTGAGCAAGATAAAAAGCCTATAGAACTTCCCCCAAAAGAATGGGAATTTCCAGATGTAACCTGCGCCAAGCTTGAAGGGAATGAGAGAGTAAGATGCTATAATGAAGCAATTGAAAGGCTTTGCAATAGGTTTGAGGGAGACAAGCGTTCAGCATGCTTCCAAGGCTGGGAAGATAATTGCGACAGGTTATCAGGCAATGACATAACAGAATGCTATAATAAAAAGCAGAAAGAAAAAGACAAGGAATGGGCAAAGGAAAGAAAAGTCTGTGAAAGATCAGGCGGCTACTGGAATGAATGCCCTATGGACTGTGATGAAGGTCAGATTTGCGCGGCAGTGTGCGGCAAGCCCCGTTGCGAGGAAAAAGCTCCCTGTTCTGTATTGAATGAAGATGCCTGTGATGCGCGGAAAGACTGCAAATCAGAATACAGGATATATGAAGAAAGTTGCCAAATTACTGAGGATGGAAAGAAAGTCTGCAATACTGGAAAATCTTTTGCATGCCAGAAGAAGAAAGAAGGCGCATGTGAATCTTTGAATGAAAAAGAATGCAGCCTGCGTGAGGATTGTTATCCTGCATATGGCAGCAATTGCCAAGGGGAACTATGCACACAGGATAGATTCTTTGGGGGATGCAAAAATAGAGAAAAGGAAGACAATCTGATCATGAATGAAAACGATGCGCGCCAAATCGCCTTGATGGCATTCCACCGCCAATGGTTCCAGGGTTCTGATGGATGCGGAAGATACAACGAGGAAACAGGTATGATGGAGCCAGAAGAAATTGGTGATATTGATAAAGAAGATGAAGGATATAAAATAACACTAAAAATGTATTGCGGAATGTATAATGAACTGCCAAAAGAGCCGTGGGCAGAACATCA
>DATDZK010000014.1:0-3016 GCA_035288725.1 Candidatus Nanoarchaeia archaeon
CAGAATGACAGGGATGTTTGAGGTGTACATGAACTTCAATGGCCATCTGATGCCATGGCCCCTTATCCTTCCAAATGACAAGGGTATTTCAACTTTCATAGCCTGCACATACACTGAAACACCAAAGATAACAATTGTCGCGACGATATTTGAAAGCGCAAGCACTGCCCCCATCGGGTTGCCTGCAATCAAGCTGCTGAACAATACCCATACCTGGCCTACTGGAGCCTGGCCTGAGCCAAATGCCCATGTTCCTGCGCTTGTCAAAGGAGAGAATGCCTGGACAAATATGGATGCTGAGACTCCTGCGACAATGAACAATGAAATGCCAGAGCCCATGCCATACTTGCTTACAACATCATCCATGTACATAACCAGCAGCCCGCCTATGATGAGCTGGGCCACTAAAAGCAACTCAATGTAAAAAAACTGCGCAGTGCCAGCAAGCTCAGGAGCAGGAGCAAGGCCTCCCATGAAAACATAGATTAATGCCTCAAAGACAACGAAGAATATTGAGAATATTTTCTGCAGCCCCTGGAAATACTTCCTTCCTTCCTCGCTTTGCGTGTCAATCTTGATGATCTTAGAACCGACAAGCAACTGCAGGACAATTGAAGCTGTAACTAGAGGGCCGATACCTAATGAAAGAATCGAGCCGAATGATGCTCCCAAGATAATGGACAAAGATTCGAACTGCGACAATGCATTCTGGCCAAGGCCCCACAAGGGAATTGTAGAAAGGATGAAGAATGCCACAAGAACAGCAAGGGTCCACTTCAGCTTAATGTTGAATGGCAGGCGCTTCTCTAGAGGAGACTTTACTTCTGGAATTGCGCGCATCAATGTCTGGAGCAATCCCATGTCATGCAGCCCTGGTCAGGACTTGTCCACCTGCCTTTTCTATCTTTGCCTTTGCCTTTGCAGAGCATGAAGCAACTGTTACTTTTACTGGATGGGTAATCCTGCCTTTGGAAAGCAATTTGGTGTATCCAAGCCCTGTCAAATCAATTTCATTTTTCGCAGGCAGATCCTGAATGTTTATTATTCTTGTTTCCTGCTTGACTGCACTTGGCAGATTGAATCCGCGCTTGCCAAAATAATCTGTGCCGTAATTGCGGAGAATCCAGGACTTTTTCTGGTCTGCTCGCTTGCCTGTGCCTGCCATGCCAAACCCGCCACGGTTGCCTGAGCCGCGGTGCTTCTTCTTTGATCCCCATCCATAAGTATGAGATCCCTTCTGCCTGGAATTTTTCTTGCGCTTGTTGACTGTCATATCATGCCATCCTCTGGATCAGGTCATTTATATCATCCTTGCGATAGCCAAGAGCGCCTCCAAGTGAATAAGGTGCCTTGACTCCTTTTTTTTCAAGCCCTTTGCGCGGAGGCGAGAGCTTGAAAAATGGCTTTAGACCTGGAACGTCCTTTAGCTCCTTGCTGAATGCAAAAAATTCCTTGACAAACTGCTCAGCATCCATCTTGGTCTTTTCCTTTAAGTATGATTCTGTGAATTTTTCCTTGCGAGCAACCTTTCCCCGCTTAAGAAGAAGAAGCTTGAATGTTTCCTGGTTTATCTCTCCCCAGGTTGCAGCGTCCTTGATGACCTTGAGCATGCCTACATACTCTGGAGTATTTGGGATTATGGCGCAATGCTGCTTCCTGTAGAGGCGCAAGAGCCTGAAGGTGTTCCTGACATCCCTGTGCATATGGCCATCTCCCTTAAGCCTGACAATGGCAATTCTCTGTTTTGGAATTTGGTGATCAGGCATTTTCCTTTGCACCTTCTATGACTCCCCCCTTCTGGTAATAAGCAGGAGGAATCTTCATCTGCGCAATATTCTGCAAGGCCTTGAAGCCTGCCTTGAGCATATTCAGCTTAGTTCTTGTCTGACCAAATGACCTGGAATAAATATCCTTAATGCCTGCCAATGCAAGGATCTTTGCAAACTCCTTTTCTGCAGACAGGCTTGCGCCTTTTGGAGCAGGCTTCAGCTGGAAAATAACAGAACCAACACGCGCAGATGCTTCAACAGGAATAGAATGAGGCTCGCCGCATACGCATTCCCATGACCCGCAGCCTCTGCGAACCTTGATAAGATTGAGCTTGGCATTTTTTACTGCTTTCTCGCGCGCAGGCATTGTCTCCTTTGCCTTGCCAAATCCGATGCCAACATAGCCATTCCTGTTTCCTACAACTACAAGCGACGCAAACTTCGGCTTGTTTCCTTCCGCAGTTTTCTTCTGGGTCTGGCGCCAGATGCTTTTCTTCCCGCCGCCAAACTTTCCTTTGCTTTGGCCTACAAAAAGTACGTCCTGCTCCAGGTTTGGAACAAGAAAGTCAATTATTTCAGGCTCCAAAATGCGCATCCCCCTGTCCAGGATTTCATCAATGGACTTTATCTCTCCTGCCTTTACTTTTCTTCCCAGCTCTGTGATGGGCTTCCAGGATTCTGGGTCGAATTCCTTCTTTAGGATCACTCCGCGAGGAGCTTCATCCACTTTTTTTCTTGCATGAATATGTTTTTCTCTCATTGTTAGGCCTTCATAACTCTTGATTTGACAGTCTCGTATTCAGACTCTTTTAAATGTTCTCCCTTGATTCTCTGTTCTGGAGGGAGCACTTCAGGATTGTGCGGCACGTCAAGGCCAGCATCCACTGCGCCCTTGACTGCTGCATAGACAAGGGCATTTTTTACAGGGCGATATAACCCAAGGTCAAGCACTGCGCACTTTATTTTTTTGGATGCTGCTTTCTTTCCTATCAGCAATCCCACAAGATAAGCAGTGACTGTATTGTGCCGAGCCTTCTTCAGCCCGAATTTCTTAACTAATTCTGCTGTTGAAGCGTCTGCCAGCACGCGATCCCCGTCAGCATGATACTCAACAAGCTGTGCGCGCATGTGCTGCAATGACTTCCTGACTACAAGGCGAGGCATGCCTGACTTAAGCAGCGCCAGGCGCTTGCGATAATCAGTCTTGCCTTCACGCTTTCTTCTGTACTGCAGTGTTTTCTTTCTTG
>DATDZK010000015.1:0-6467 GCA_035288725.1 Candidatus Nanoarchaeia archaeon
ACTTCATCAAAAATATAATCGCTTGTAATTGCTCGTTCCTTCTTGTCAGAAAGAATCTCTTTCATGATTCTTTTTGCTTTAGAATGATGAATATCATTATCATTTCTAAATGCAAAAAACACATTTGCGTCGATTATAACAGCCATTAACCTTCTTCTCCGTAAAGGATTTCATCTGTTTGTTCGCTTGTTCTTTCTGATCCTTTTCCCCAGTTTTGGGGTTTCAAATCCAGAAAACTTACCTTGGGTTTTTTCCTTTTCCTGTCAAGATATAGCTTTATTGCTAAGTTTAGGGCATCCCCCACCTGCACCCCTTCTTTTACTGCATCTGCTTTCAGCTGTCGAAATAATTCCTTTTCCACATTTTTTACGCTTAGTTGCATTTTTGTCATGAAGTATTACTAGTAATACTTTTATTTAAACCTTATGTATGCTAAATCCTTGGAAGAGCTTCTTCATTAATTTTGCGGCGAAATTTACGGAAAGTTTACAGGATGCTCTGAAAGATTTCCGAAAATTTTCAAAAAATCCGAAAGATGCGATATTTTAAAAAGACTAGGAATTAAAGTTTCCTTACGCCCAGGTAGCTCAATCAGTGGAGCATGAGTTGAAAAAACTGCTCAGACCCTTGGTAAGCTAGCCTAAAGAGGGTAAGGTTGTGAGTGCAATTCTCACCCTGGGCTTTTTTCCCAATATCCATTTAAAGCAGGGATGTTCAAAATCTTCATATCCAAACATAATCTTGGAGCATTTCCAGATAGTACATGCAACAACCTATTTTTTCTTCAAACCATAATGTTTGGCAAAATCATCTACCCTAATTGTTCGCTCTTTGGCAATCCTTTTCATCTTCTCTACAAATTCAGGCCGCAATTCTGGCTCTTCAGATTCAATATATTCAGATACAACAAATTTAATTGCTTCTCCCTTATCCCTTAAGTTATACTTTGCTTTCACAACATTCAAAGTCCTATTTGTATTCTCATCCAGTTCTATTAACGCTTGAACCATATTAGTCAACCTAATTAAGAATAAGTCTAGCTTATTTATAAAACTTCCTATCAAAAATTTCAGCCATTCACAAAGCTTTTTATAACTCTCGATACGTTTTTCATCTTCTATGGAACTGCAAGACATCAAGAAAGCATATGGGCCATTATCAAAGAAATACAAGCTGCCAAGCTGGAAGGCATTAGATGATGAGTTTGAACTGCTTGCCATGCGAGACCTTGCTGAGGTGACTTATGTATTAAGATTCATCAGGAGAAGGATCAATGACAAGCTTGCGTACTACACCGGCATTCTTGAGAACCTGCTGCAGCCAAATCCCGGAAGTCTGATTAGCCTGCATGAGACAAAGTTCTTTACTGAAGACGAGTTTAAGGTTGCGATTAGGCTGCTGTGGGAGATGATGTACTATGACAGGTATTCTTTGCTATTAGACACAAAAAGCACTGAGAAGGAAGATGCTGTATTCATTGCAGAGAGCTTCCAGCAGTGGATGAAATTGAAAGATGACTTGACAAAGATTACGAAAAGCCTGAAGGATGGCTGGAAGAAGGAAATGAAAGGGGACACGTTCCAGTATATTGGATAGGCAGAAAGAGGTGCGCATGAAGGTAGCAATTATTGGCATCCAAGGCTCTGGGAAAGGAACGCAGGCAGCTATGCTTGCAAAAGCGACAGGATGGCAGCACATTTCCACAGGAGATGTTTTGCGCGACGAGATCAGCAGGGAAACAGCTTTAGGAAAGAAGCTTGCACATTTTCTTGACAAGGGAGACCTGGCTCCGGATCATGTTGTGTTTTCCCTGATGCTGCCTTACCTGCACAAGAGACATTTCATTCTTGACGGCTATCCAAGGAGCATGGCGCAGGTTATTCCGCTGGACAAGGAAGTCATTCTTGATAAGGTTGTTGTGCTGACTATGCCTGACAATGAGGTCTACAGGAGGCTTGGCGCCAGAAGGCAATGCAAGCAGTGCCATGAGATCTACGGGCTTAACAGGCAGCCAAGCAAGGCAGGAGCCTGCGATGAGTGCGGCGGCAAGCTGTTCAAAAGAGATGATGACAAGCCAGAGGCGATTGAGGAGAGGCTGAAAATATTTCATACAGAGACAATGCAGGTGATTAGGCACTACAAGAAGAAAGGGATTGCTACTGAGATTGACGCAGCCAGGCCTGTTGAAGATGTTTTTGCAGACATTCGGAAGCTATTTAAAGTTTAGGGCGTGAAATCAGGTTATGGGAAAAAGAGGGCAGCTGTACATTCTAGCAGTGATTGTGCTGGCATTTGTGATATACACACTGTTCACGGACACAAACATTGTCAAGGAGACCATAATTGCCGATGACTTTGAGCAGCTTGCATCCAATTATGAGATTGAAAGCGCGAAGTTTGTGAATTATCTGCTAAGCAACAATGTAGACACTCCTTCCCAGGTTGAGGAATATTTCAAGACATTTACCGGAACGTTCACCGCGTATTCAAAGACCAAGAACCCTGATTTTGGGCTTCTTTACCTGTTCCACTACAAGAGCAAATTATATGTTGGAAATTATCTTGAGGAGGATGCGAATATAATACTTGAAGGAGGAGCAAGAGCAGACGGCATTCGCGGATGCCTGGGAGTGATTCCTGCCGGATTCAGGCTGCAAGGAGCCACGCTGTATGTTGGAGTTGGAGTTGACAGGATCCAGGACGTGCTTTCGCAGCATCCGTTATGCGTCAGGTCTCTTTCTGCTGCCGGGCTTAGTTTTGTCTATGACACTACAGTAGAAATTGAGGAAATTACAGGCGGGATATCATCATACGAGGCAGAAATCACGCAGGGAAAGCCTGACATATTCATTGTGAGCAGGGAAACAAAAGGAAATACCAGAAAGGTTTATACAAAAGGAAGATTTGTGCATGCAATGGTGCTTGATGATGAGAATGGCAACCTGGAAAATGCACCTGGCAGGCAGCCTGACGAGGATGAGAATGAGTAAAGGCATAAGTGAAGTGGTGAGCTGGGTGCTGCTGATAAGCATGACTGTTGTGCTTGCAATCATTGTGGCAAGCTGGATGACGCAGCATACAAGGGATGTCATTTCAAGTGAGGTTGAGAATACAGGTTACCTGTGCGATGATGTTGCGTTTAATGTAAGGAAGGCTGATCCACTTGTTGATTGCAGTGATCAGTCATTTGCCTTCATTATCAAGAATACCGGAAGCTTTACCATTGACGAGTTTGTCATACGCGCTGATGGCGTGCTTGCAAGAAACGGGCTTAATATCAACCCTCCTGCCATGACTGTCATTCCTGGAACCTCTGAGGAGTTTGTTGCAAAAGACTTTTATATTGATGGTCTTGCTAGTACAAGCAAGGTAGAGTTTATTCCTGTGATGGACGGAAAGTCCTGCGGGAACAGGAGAACAGTGTTCCAATGCTGAAAAAAAGAGGGATTACGCCATTGATTGCTACAGTGATTCTTGTAGGCTTTGCCATTGTGATATTGACTCTTGTCCTGCTTTGGGGGACAAAATATGTCAGGGACCTGCAGGAAAAAGAGGGAGAGATTGCCGCCACCAAGCTTAGCTGCTCTACTGGCGTTGGCATTGCCTTGCTAAGCGCAGAGCTGATTGGGCTTGACATTTCAATACAAGTAGAGAACACCAAGGAGCAGATTGATGGGCTCTATGTTGTAGCAAGAGGGTCTGCTGGACAGGAGACTATGGAAGTTGCTGAAGAAATTGGCCCTGGAGAAGTCAAGACAATTCGCGTAAGCTATGATTCTGCTCGAGTTGGGACTGCAGAGGAAGTGGATGTAATTCCAAGACTTGCTGTAGCTCCTGGCATTTATGAAAGCTGTTCGGGACAGCATGAAGTCTATGAACTGGAGGAATAACCATGGAAAAAAGAGGGATTAGCCCATTGATTGCTACTGTGCTGCTTATTGGATTTACAATAGCGCTTGCAGTCATAGTGACAAACTGGGGGCTGAATTATGTAAAAGGGACTACTGAGAGGACATCGCAGCAGACAGAGCATGCATTGAGCTGCATCAATGACCTGGACTTTGAGATTAAGGAAGTGATATGCCCTGATGAGACTACAGGAGAGCTTGGAGCGGTTGTTATTGACAACAGGGGAGATACGCAGATTGAGAGAATGACATTCAGGATTCATCATGGAGAGGATGATGTGCTGCCTGTTGAAGCAGAGGGAGTGCCTGCTTTTGGAGTGCAGAGCTATGAGGTGACTGGGTATTACTATGCTGGCACTGAGACTCCTGCTGACCTTGCTGGAGCAACGCAAGTTGATGCCATTGCAACTATTCTTGACGATGACAGGAATGAAATTGTCTGCAGCCAGGTTATCAAGGAACGCAGAGTCAGCTGCTAGATATGCATAAGCGCGGAGTAATATGGGTTGCAGCAGTGCTCTACATTGCCATAGGAATGGTAGTGCTGGGGCTTATCCTTGCTGCTGCTCTTCCAGCCATAGGCAAGCTGAAAGACAGGAATGTGTATGCGCAAACAAAGGAGCTGTTTTTCGTTATTGACAAGAATATAAGGCAGGTTGTTGTTGAGGGAGTTGCATCGCAGCGCGAGCTAAATCCGCTTACAATCACCAAGGGAGCCTTGTCTATTGATGAGGACAATATACAATGGAGCATGAAGACTGAAGCAATGATTGTTGAGCCAAGTCCTGCTGATGACAGGATCATCAAGAAGGAAGGCAATGTGGAAATCTGGCAGGAGAAGACTGCTGTGAAAGGGGAGTATGCCCTGCATCTTGATATATATTATCCTCAGGACACAGGGCAGATAAGGCTGCTGCTTGATCCTGCAGGCGTTGGCATGCCATTGCAGGGAACGTACAGCGTGCTGATAAAGAATGCTGGTGTCGCGGCAACAGGAAAGATTGATGTTAATATTCTTGTCCAATAATTTTACACTGCAAAGTGACTCCAGCTTTGCACAATGAATATACCTATCGCTTTGCTGAGGCAATCAGCGGCATTGCAATTGGAATTGTGCTTGCCCCTTCATGTGCTCTTTCGAGTGAGAGGCTCTGGGCAGAAGCTTCTACCCCTAATCCTGACATATAGCCAAGACCTCGTTTTCCGATATTGAATGCTGCATTCCGATCAGCATTGTCCTGATATCCGCAAGTTCCGCAGATAAACCAGTTCTTTGTCCTTTTACCAGGCATTTGTCAAGTATGTCGAGTAGCTTCAAATAAATTTATATTGGACATTTTTATTACTTACGAATGAATAGGATTCCTTAAAAGGATATTTTGCTGATTTTATGACTGTATAGAGAGGACGTACAATGGGAAAAAATGAAGAGCTTACACCTAGTTTTCAGATTCTAAACGTTGAAATACCTTCCCTGCCTGACCTTCAGCAGAATAGCCAGCTGAATGTAAGGTATCCGCTGATTGCCCCGTATGTCAATGCTCATGTCTACTTTGACGCTGCAAGCAGCGAGATGCTCTACGATGTTGAGGAGCCTGCGCTGAGCGAGCAGGAGCGTTCCACGCTTGAGCTTGTTGAGGAAGGGATTGCAGAGCTGATTAATCTCAGCGTGCTGCAGGTCAAGAATGCGGATGCTGTTGTCTCATATCTGGAGAAGAACATAAAGGTGATTCTTGATGAGCTTGGAATGAAGATTAGCCAGGATACCTTTGTCAAGATGATGTACTATGTGTACAGGGACTTTGTTTGCTTAAATGAAATTGAGCCTTTAATGAGAGATTACTTCATTGAGGACATTGAATGCAATGGGCTTAACACTCCCCTGTATATTGTGCACAGGAAGTACGGCAACATGAAGACAAACATTATATTTCGTGATGAGCGTGCGCTTGAAAGCTTTGTGGAAAAGCTTGCGCAAAAATGCGGGAAGTATATCAGCTATGCAAGGCCCCTGCTTGATGCTGCACTTCCCGATGGGAGTAGGGCAAACGCAACGTTTAGCCAGGACATAAGCGCAAGAGGACCTAGTTTTGCCATCAGGAAATTTACAAAAGAGCCATTCACGCCAGTCAAGCTGATGCAGATGAACACTGTAAGCCCGGAAGTGCTTGCTTATTTATGGATTCTTATAGAGCATGAAGCAAACATCATGGTCATTGGAGCCACTGGATCTGGAAAAACGTCTTTCATCAACAGCCTGGCATTTTTCATACCGCCGCAAGCAAGAATAGTTTCGCTAGAGGACACCAGGGAAATCAATATCCTGCATGAGAACTGGCTGCCTTCTGTCTCGCGGGAGGGAATGGGGATTAATGAGGGAAGCGAAATTGACTTGTTCACATTGCTAAAAGAGAGCTTCAGGCAAAGGCCAGACTATGTAATTGTCGGGGAGATTCGAGGGAAGGAAGCGTATGTGCTGTTCCAAGGAGCTGCTTCCGGGCACTGCATCCTGAGCACGATGCACGCTGAAGATGTGCAGACCATGATCCGCAGACTGGA
>DATDZK010000016.1:0-3813 GCA_035288725.1 Candidatus Nanoarchaeia archaeon
TGAGCAGCCTGATTGTTGAGATCATGCGCAAGACAAGAATCGTTTTGATAGAGGACACGCTTGAAGTCCCAATTGATGAATTCAGAAAAATTGGCTACAATATCCAGAACATGAAGGTGAGAAGCGCGCTGACTGCAGCAACATCAGAATTAGCAGCTGAAGAAGGAGTTAGGACAAGCTTGCGCTTAGGAGATTCTGCATTAGTTGTAGGAGAGGTGAGATCTGCGGAAGCAAAAAGCCTGTACGAGGCAATGCGCATCGGAGCTTTAGCAAATGTTGTCATGGGAACGATTCATGGATCTGATCCGTACAGCGTATTTGACAGGGTTGTGAATGACTTGGGAGTGCCAAGAACCAGCTTCAAGGCAACTGACGCCATCATTGTCGTGAATCCAATCAAGAGCGCTGACGGGCTGAAGAAAATGAAGCGATTAGTTCAGATCAGCGAAGTCAGGAAAACATGGGAGAAAGATCCATTGCAGGAAGGAGGATTCCTGGACCTGATGAAGTACAATGCTGCCATGGATGAACTGCAAGCCACTACAGATTTATTGAATGGTGATTCTGAAATCCTGAAATCCATAGCTTCAAATGTTCCAGAGTGGGCAGGAAACTGGGATGCAGTCTGGGAAAATATCCTGCTTAGGGCGCAGATCAAGAAAACATTAGTAGACTTTGCAGAGCTGAGCAAGGATTCAAGCATACTAGAAGCTGACTTTGTTGTGCAGAGCAATGATGCTTTTCACAGAGTCAGCGACAGCGTGCAGGAAGAATCAGGAAGCCTGGACAACAAGAGGATTTTCCTTGAATGGGAAAGCTGGCTGAAGAAGGCAATGAAGCTGAGGCAGGCATGAACCAGGAAGATATTCTCCAGAGATATGGCAAGCAGCTTAATGAGATGCTTGATCCTGAAACATACAATCCTGGTGATGGAGATTTTTCCAGGGAGTATGAGATATTCAGAAAAGATGCGCTGACAACAGAAATGACAAGGTATGAGGAATGGTGCCAGAGGTTTTCCAAAGTATTAAACGTGAGAGTCAAGGAAGAGGAGCAGGCTGCATTAGAGGAAAGCATTTCCATTGCGCATCTTCAGATTACTGCTGGAGGCGCTGCAAGCTTTGCCGCATTTCTTGGAGTATTATTAGTTGTGCTTGGCATTGGATATGGAGCCTTGAGCTACTTTGTTTTTGAGGCCTTGGCATGGTTTATTCCTTTGCTTCTGATATTGGCAGGGGTGTTCAGCATCAAGCCCTTGACGCATTTGCCCCATTATTTTGCAAACAGATGGAGACTTGAAGCAAGCAACCAGATGGTGCTGTGCATCCTGTATGTGGTGATGTACATGAGGCATACTTCAAATCTGGAGCATGCAGTAAAGTTTGCTGGAGAGCACATTGGCCCGCCGCTAAACCTGGACTTGCGCAAGGTTTTCTGGGACATTGAAACTGAGAGATTCACTACAATTACTGAGAGCCTGAACAATTATCTTGATAGCTGGAAGAAATGGAATCTTGAATTTGTTGAGGCTTTTCATCTGATACAGGGGAGCCTGTATGAGACTGCTGAGAGCAGAAGGCTGGAATTATTAGATAAGGCACTGGATGTCATGGTGGAGGGCACGTATGACAAGATGCTGCATTTTGCGCACAACCTGAAGAATCCAATTACAATGCTGCACATGCTTGGGATTATCCTTCCAATTTTGGGATTAGTGCTTTTTCCACTGATAGGAAGCTTTCTTTCAGGAGCAATACAATGGTATCATTTAGCATTGTTATACAATATTGTGCTGCCTGCCTTTGTGCTGCTGATGGGAAAGCAGATTCTTTAGAAGAGGCCGACTGGATATGGAAAGACAGATCCTGTAAAGAGCAGTGTGAAGATGGAGATTGCTGATCAAAAGTCTGCTATGAAAGCGCTTGCATGGGTGCTTTTCCTCTGCTTTGCTATCATCGGATTCTTTCCTGTCATTATGCACCTTGTTGATCCTAAAATGGACTTTCTTTTTCTTGGAAGCAAGTTCCTTGACTTCAAGAGCGGAGGAGGGCCTTATGGCGTTGGAGCTATGCTGCTGAGCTTAGTTGTTCCTTTAGGTGCCGGGCTTGCATTAAGCATGTATTATCGCTCTACAACTAGAAAGCACATTGAGCTGCGCAATGAACTGGAAAAGCTTGAGAAGGAATTTTCCGGTTCGTTATTCCTGCTGGGAAACAAGGTTGAGGATGGCATTCCTGTGGAAATTGCGTTTGCGAAGGTTGGAGAGGTCTTGGAGGATACTGCGACTGGAAATTTCTTCAGAAAAGTAAGCACTAATCTGCAGAAGCTTGGGATGAGCCTGAAGGAAGCGATTTTTGATTCTACTGTAGGGGCCATTAGAGAATATCCAAGCCCGCTGATTGAAAGCAGCATGAAGGTGCTTGTTGAAGGGGCAAGGAAAGGAGGGGCTATTGTTGCCAAAAGCATGATTACCATCTCTACATATGTTGATAAAGTAAGGAAGGTGAATGAAAGGCTAAATGATCTGCTGTCTGACATCATCAGCAGCATGCGCTCGCAGATTTCGTTTTTGACGCCTGTGATTGCGGGGATAGTTGTCGGAGTGAGCAGCATGGTTGTAGTTATAATAAACAGATTAAGCGACCAGTTTGCGAATCTGGAGCAGGCAAGCGACCTTGGAGGGCTGGCAGGGATTGCAAACATAATCAATATCAAGGACGTGATTCCGGGATTCCAGTTCCAGATTGTGGTTGGGCTGTATGTGCTTGAGATTACATTAATTCTTATCTTCTTGGCTAACGGCATTGAAAGAGGAATTGATCCTGTGTATACAAGATATGATGTTGGGAAGACTTTGGCAAAAAGCATGGGGCTGTATTTTGTTGTGAGCCTTGCAGGAATAATCCTGTTCAACATGCTTGCGAGCGCTGTTACTGTTGCAGCTGCGAGCACAGGGGCTTAGATAGATTTTTATAGACTTTTAGATTATTGGCAGCATGCAAAAGAGGTGGATGGTCCTTATTCTGGTAGTCTTGCTAGCCTTGCCTGTTATTGCTTATGAGACTTATGACTCTGGATTTGGAGGCGGCAGCTATGACAGGCCAAAGGAAGGATCGTTTGACACTTGGGGAAGAGAAGACGTTGTGGAGGAGCCTGAGCAGCCAAGAGAAAAGAAAAGCCTGGGTGAAATCTTTGGCATTAAAGACTTAAAAGCATGGGAACTGTATGATGACTACAAGTACTTCATTGATTTCTTTATTTTCTTCCTGATTTTCATGGGACTTGCAAGGATGGTTTATTCCGGCAGCTTCCAGAGCGGGCATGGGCCATTGACCTTAGGAATTGCCCTGGCGCTTTCGCTTGGAGTAGTAATGTGGGAAAAAACAAAGCTTGATGGAAAGTCTATTTTCCAGGCATACGGGCTTATTGGCGTTGTGTTTTTGGCGATTGTGCTGCTTGTTGTTGCATTTTACATTCTCACCAGGGCAGTCAACAGGGGAGCAGGATTTGCTGTGCTATTGTTCATGCTGTTTGCGTTCTTGTTTTCCTTATTAGTCTTGATTGATCCGAGCTACTGGTTCACTGACATGGCTGCGCGAGAGGGTTGGGACCAGTCAAACTTGCAGACCATATTCAAGTGGGTGGCTATTGCATCTGCTGCCGGATTTGTAATTACTGGCATTTCAATGCTCTTTGCTAATCGAAGACGAACAGGAGGTGGGACACCATGAAAATGTTTTTCCTGCTTTTAGGCATTCTTGTAATCATTGCTGGAGCGCTTCCATTCCTTCAGGATGGCGGAATACTTCCTGC
>DATDZK010000017.1:0-9128 GCA_035288725.1 Candidatus Nanoarchaeia archaeon
TTGGTTTGAACATCCATGAATAACTTGCACTAATCGTTGATTATAAACATTTCTGTAATCCCGCAAGATTTTCGGAAAAATCGCAGCAAGCTATATGAAGGACCAATGCTTTACTGGTTAAAATATGAAAAGCAAAGCAAAAATCCTTGCAGGAGCGCTGATAGGAATGCTTCTTCTCATTGCACTGGCAAAAATAATCAATCCTCCACTAGCAGATATCGCTTCCCTTGAAGAAAACGAGGAGCAAGAGGTGCTCATCCAAGGGACGGTTACAAGAATTACTGAAAAGCCAAAAGTTACATTCCTAGAAGTTCATGATGCTTCAGGAAAGATTACAGTTGTTCTTTTTGAGCCAGCAGATCTTGCAAAAAATGAACTAATTGAAGTGTCAGGAAAAGTGCAGGTCTACAAGGGCAAAAAAGAATTGCTTGCAGAAAGGATTGAAAAATTAAATACGTTAGCCAAAGAATGACCAAAGATGTGAAATTTTTCTGAAGTATATTTCCGGATTTTCTGCCAAAATTCGGTAAGAATCCGGTGGACTATGGAAGATTTTCGGAAAATTGAGCAACACAAATATGAACAAGTAAGAATAATAATGAAGGATGCTCATAGAAACAATACTTGCTGTGCTTTGCGGAATAGCCCTAGGAACAGTTACAGGCCTTACTCCAGGCATTCACATAAATTTAGTGGCAGCATTGATATTGCTGGTATCAAAGAACTTAACTTCATTCCCAACAGAGTACCTTGCATTTGCCATCCTTGCAATGAGCATCACCCATGTCTTTCTTGATATAATCCCTTCAGTCTTTCTTGGGGCGCCAGATGCAAATGAAGTCCTTGCAGTCCTGCCGGGCCATCGTCTTCTCATGCAGGGTCTTGGCTATCAGGCAGTTGCAATTAGCGCATTGGGCGCGCTCAGTGCAATCATTCTTGGTATTCTGGCATCTCCACTGACAATAGTAATGATTACAAAGCTGTTTGAAGTCATTAAGCCTTACATCGGATGGATACTAATCGCAGCATCATTCCTTCTTGTCATCAAGGAATCAGGCTCAAAGGTTGCTGCAGCATTAATCTTTCTTTTTTCAGGAGTTCTTGGATTGGCAGTCTTCGGCATAGAAACTGTAAAAGAGCCTTTATTCCCCCTGCTCTCAGGCCTGTTTGGAATTTCTACTCTGCTTATCAGCATTTCACAGAATACAAAGATTCCGCAGCAGTATGTGGTATTTCCAGCAATGCCTTGGAAAGAATGGTTAAAGCTAACGCCTCTTGCAACAATAGTTTCTTCCTTGTTTTCATTTCTTCCGGCACTCGGCCCTACTCAGGCAACTATTTTGGCTTCTTCATTGACAAGGGAGCTTTCAGCAAAATCTTTTTTGTTTCTGAACGCAGGCATCAATGCAGTCAACATGCTCACTAGCATATTAAGTTTGTACGCAATAGAAAAGGCAAGAAATGGCGCAATTGTAGTCATGGGAAAGCTGGCTGCAATGAACTCTGATCTATTGATTAAATTGTTGGTTATCACAGCAGTCACTGCAATTCTTGCATGTGGCTTGTCCTTGCTCTTTGCCAGGGGATTCGCAAATATCATGCAGAAAATAAATTACAGAGGTCTTATCATAGGGATTATTCTTTTTATTGTTGTTCTTCTTCCCATTATCTCAGGCTGGCTTGGATTAATGGTTGCAGCAGTTGCAACATTGGTTGGCCTGCTTCCTTCTGTATTCAACACAGGAAAGAATCATCTGATGGGTTGTTTGCTATTGCCTACGATTCTGTATTTTATGCTCTAAAAAGATAAGATAAATTATCTCTTCAAGAATTTTTGCGCGCCTGCGGCGCATGCAAATAACCCAAGCGCAGAGTACGAGTCCTGCCGGTCCCAGTCGCAATCCAGGACAGCCCAGTTGGCAACCGCACTGAACCTAGCGACAGAGCCATCAGAAGGGAAATAAAAGTAAATGTTATTTTTAGCATCAAATTCCTGCTTGCGTGAATTTCTCACAGGCATGCCTTGCTCATTAAAGACCATGTCCACCAAGCGGCCACCATGAATGTTCTTTTTCAGCTGCAAAGCCTCTGTAACCTCTTCTATTGTGCTTGCATCCTTTATTCTGCTATATGCAATCTGCATCCCTTCTTTGGAATCATGAAACTGGGCATCAAGCCAGACAACGCAGTCTTTTGTAAGAAGATGCGCAAGTTTCTCGGCATCCTTGCGTGTGATCCTTCTTCCTTTTCCGTCATATAATGTTGCGTCTCCATGAGCTGCTTTCATTACTTCATTGCGGTATGGCAGGAATATTGCTGGGGATGCCATGGGCGTTCCTTCTTGCAGTGCTTGTGCTCTTGCTGTAGAGAAATACATGTCATTGAATGATTGCTCTCTGGCAATGACAAGATTGGTATCCTTTAGCTTGACATAATCTGGCAGGTTTTTAGGCGTTGCCAAGGATGTTTCACAAATGAATTTTGCCATGAAATCTAAAGGAAATAACTGGTATTTAAATCTTCCTCTTGTAACCACTGATAAGTTAAAACCATTTCCCAAGCCCTTCCTGCTTTTCAGAAGGCTTTCCAAAGATGCTTTCAATCCTTGCTTTCGTGATTTCTAAACTCTGCCTCAAGTAAGGAGAAAGCGCATATTTCTTTGCCAAAGCCAGGCTAGGTTCCAGGTATTTCACAATGCTTCCTTCAGCTATGGTGAATATAATTTTCCCGTCGCACTGCAGGCACTTTCCGGCTAAAGGCGGCCTTCTGTATTTCTCGTTGCAGTTGACGCACCTGAACTGCTGCGAGGAAAACTTCCTTAAGTTACCGCGAATGTCCCTGATAAAATGCCTCTCAATGACAAGCCTGGCAACATCTACATGGTCAACAGCCCTGATTTTCTCTGCAACATCCATCTGCTTTTCAACTTTCTCCTGCATTGTAGGGATGAACTTGTAGGAGCTGCATCTCACCCCATTGTTTATGTCATCGGTGTCATGCGTAAACATGAACCCATATGACTCTCTTTCAGTGCCTAGGTAATTTTTAACGCATTCAATCTTCACTTCCCATGGCTGCTTGTATTCTTTCGCTGCCTGATAAAGCTCAATAGGATAGTGGTCGGCAATGTCCATGTCAAAGACCATGTCATCAACATCTTTAGGCACCAATACAGAAGTCAGTACTAATGGCTCATCTTGTTTCGCTCCTCTATGGTTTGATAAATACATATTTGAGAAATTCAGGAACGCATCCATCAGCATTATTACGCAGGCCTCGTCACCATCAGCGTCCCTTCTCATGATGCTGTGAAAATAAGGATGCGCATATAGCACCTGCGCTTTGGAAAATCCAATCACCCTTCCAACAACGCCTGCAGACGTGTGCGGGCTCAGCCCGACAACAAGGCTTCCAACAACATCTTGCTTGCTCTTGAAATTATAAAATGGTTCTTTCTTGTACACTTTCTCTAGGAGCATGTCAATGAATTTTCCAACATGAAACAACACAGTATCTGCTCCTTCATCAGGGCTGTCAGGAGCAGCAGGCAGCACTACATCTTGCGGCAGCAGCTCCAGAATCTGGTCTGCATTTTCCAATGGCCTGCCATGCACATCTGTAGTATATCCAAGCTCTTTCAGCTTTTCAATAGAGCTTCCAATTTCTTTTGGCTTGAAATGCGTTAATGGCATCTCTGTCATGTCATACCGAATAGTCCCGTCTTTGTTGACATATAATTGGTGCATTGCCCGTGCAATTCCTTTCGTCAAGTGCTCAGGAATGTGGCTTTCATTCATAGTCCCCCTAACGCCTTTAATCAATTCAGGATAGGCTTGCAAGTCAAGCTGCTTCAGTGCAGCATCGAAATAATGATGCAAATCAATCTTCCTGTAGCTGTAAGGCAAGTCTTCAGGATGGCATTTCCCAGGCTTCACAAGTCCAAGCGTGCATGCATATAATTGCTCTGTCTTCTGCCCGCATTTCTCGCATGACCTGTAAAGTGTGTCATGCCTGCACTGGCTGCATTTGAACAGCGCAAACTGTGATGTAACATTTCCTTTTTCAAGCGCGCTCTGGAACGACCGCATCCTTCCTCCCTCGCTGCCTACAGGAAACAGCACTTGCGGGCTTCCCTTAAGCTTCCTCATTTTGGCTTTCTCAGGCCTTCCCATCCTCGCCCCGATGTATGTGCCGTCCTTGTCGCGAACAATGCTGCCTGATTTCTTGTTTATAATATCAAGCACATCCGCGGCGCCATCAACAAGAGTAAACTCTCCGCCAAGGCTGAAAAGAAGGGCTTGCGCCCATTCCCCTTCAATCACAATATGCTCGTGGGCAACAACGCGATGTGGCACGCCTAATAACTCCAGTGCGCGTTTCGATCCAAGCAATGCTGCCTGGTCAAGAGGGAGGATAATCTTTGTTTCTGTAATTGTAGATTTGGAAAGCCAATGAAGCAAGGATTGAAGCTGTTCCTTGCTGATCGCATTCCAGTGATATGTGTATCGCGGATGCAAAGGCTTTCCGCTTCTTGCAATTTGGATTGCTTCCTCAATGGAAATCCTGCGCTGAGGCATGCCTGTTTCCTGCATCCATTGGTCCTCATTGTAGCCTGCTGGAACAAGCATATGCCCCCTGTTCAGGAAATCCCCGTAATTAATCAATAAGTCTCCCAGGTAAATTATTTCAGCAACGTCATCACAGATCTTTCGTGCTGTATGCTCATCCTCGACAAAAATGACGCTTCCGTCCTTGAGCTTGACAATTGGCCCCTCAACTGTGTCGCAGCTTGCAATTACTGAAGACTTTCCAGGCCTCTCGACCTTCAGTTGTGTGCCCACAGCAATAAAGCTGTCCACAATGACCATGGTGGCTGGATGCACTGCCTGTGCAGAAAATCCTGAATTCCTCGCCCTCCCATAGCGCAGCCTGAAGCCGCCTTGCCGTAATGGATGCGTAAATACAGGCCTGCCAGCAACAACATCCTTGATGAAAGCATAATCTGGCTTTATTCTTGCAGTGCTTTCCTGTTTTATCTCCTTGGTTTTTGCGCGGATATTTTTCTGCAGCATGACAAAATCTTTCAGGAAATGCCAGTTGCCCAGCCCAAACTCATCAATCCATGAATTGATCTTCTTCACATACACTTTAGATGCTTTCTGGCACAATCCTTCCCCAAGTGTAAGGCATGGCCCATTGCGGATCTTATTCGCCTCTATTCTCTCCAGTCCTTTGTAGTTGCTCACATCATACTTCTCGCTTGCATCTCCATCAATCTGCACAGGCAAATGTTCCACCATGAAAGTAATTTCCTCTTCGCTTGGCAGGTATTGCAGGTTAGTGACTTTCTCATGATAGTCATACAGCTCAGTCACCATGCGCTTCACTTCTTCCTCGCTAGGATCATAGGCAGCATATCCCATGTGAATCCTGATGTAATCACAAAGCACAACAAACAGTGATGCAGCAGTGGTTCCGGCGCTTCTGATTGGCCCAGAAAAGTACAGTGCAAAATACTCTCCCTTGCCGTCCCTGCGCTTCCTCAATTTAAGCTGCACAAACCCTTCCAATGGGCTGCCAACAACCCCATTGGTAAGGTAAGCAAGCCCTACCCGCATGCCAACTTCCATTGCCTCTCTCTGGTCTTTAAACGCGCAAAATTTCTGCTGCGCAACTTCAAGTGCAGCCTTCAGCGCAACGCGCGAGTCCTGCACGCCATATTCCTTCTCAAGCTCAAGAATCCTTTCAATCACTCCAGATCCTTTTATTTGCGGAGCAACGCTGCTGATAAGCCCAACTACCCTTTCTGCCATGTTGCTTGCCAGCAGTATTTCAACTTCATCAGCAGGATCTACTCCGGACTTTCGCGCAGCATTGGCAAAAGCATGAGACTTCTGCACAGCTTCCTGTATCTTCTCGAAATACCAGTTAATTCCCATTGTAAAATTCCAGCACAGTCACTTCCCGCGTCTTCAGGTTCACACAAGGCACCTTGCAAAAGTCAGGGTTGTTCCCAGTCTTCTCCTGGAAGTCAGTTTTTGCCTGCCAGCAGCTGCCATTAATTGTGGTTACATTGTTGTAACTGGCTACATCAGACCTATGCATGTCCCCGCAAGCAAATATGTCAGGCACCTGCCCAATCACCATGGGATCATTGGCAAGCGAAGGCACATACACAGTGGCAGCATGTGACGGCGCAAGATGGCGTTTCTGCAATAAGAATTTCATTAAAAGCCTTGGATTATCCCTTGCCTTTCCCAGGCGCAGGCTGTCTATGTTGTCAATGAAATAATGGAAGCTTGCTCCATGGTACATCAGCACATTAATCCCTCCAAATTCTTTGGTCTTGCCTATTGTGATGTACGAAGGATTTCCAACAAGAAGGATATTTGGAATATCATGTAATGCAGCTGCGTATGCTTTGCTTAACTGTGGCTGCGGTTCAGAATTCCTGAGCGCATCATGCTGCCCTGGACAGATGATTATTGTAACATCCTTGCGAACCATCTGGAACAACTCTGCTGCTCTTTGGTATTGCTGCACAACATCTCCCAGCACTAATTCCTTCTCCTGCCCGGGATATACTCCGATGCCATCAATCAAATCACCTACAACAAACAAGTACCTAACTTTCTCAGCAGGCACAGGATATTTTGCATCTTTTACTTTTCCATTCAGCCAGCCAATAAACTGAAGAAATTCTTTCTCCAAGAACTTTTTCGACCCGACATGCACATCAGAAATGAACAAGGCATACACTTCTTCCATTCCTTTCTTCAAAGGATTGTCAGCAGGCACGTCAGGATATAATAATCTGTTGGCAAAGACAACATTCTTCCCATATGCGCCTCTGATGCCTATAACCTCGTCAAGGGAAACATCTTTTGCACGCTGGTATGCTTCCTTCCTGTCTTTTGTAATCATCACTTTAACTCTTCCAGTTATGTCCTCAATCTGCAGCTCAATATGCCCATTCTTTGTTGTCCTCTTTTCAAACACAATCCCTATCAAGGCTACTTCCTCCCTGTCCTCTTTTGCCTTAAGCTTGTTAATTGAAGTCAGCCCATCTCGCAGCTCGCTCCTATGCATCAATAAGGCGCGCAAGGATGTATATCTCCCCCGGAAATGATTAATGAAGTCAGAAACTTCCCTCTTCTTCACGTCTTCAGTAAATGTCTTCAATATGCACACAGAAGGAATTTCTTTTTGCTGGGTCTCAGCCTTTTTTGGTTGTACTTCAGGAACAGCAATCTCAAGTGCAGGCTCAGGAGGTATGGGAGTATGCTGGATAGTTACAGTAGGAGCAGCAACAGGAATCTCAGGCTGGACAAGGTGCAAAAATGTTTCATATGCCTTTGTATTCCTCCCTTTCTCTTTGAATGCAATAGCACTCTCAAATTCAATCCAGTTCCATTCATGATGCCCATTGTTAAGGAACAAGTGGAGGAATGCCTTGTTGAGCACGGCTGGTCCTTCCTGCACCCTAGGAAGATGTAATTGTGAAAAGTCTACTTGCTCAGTCAGCATCTCAGGGCTTACTAAAAGCCCGTGCTCCAAAAAAGCAGTTACGTGTTCAGGTTTCATACGTGCAAGCTCTCCTTCAGCAAGGAATGGGTTTTGCCAACAACAGAATTTGGAATGCCAAGGCAGATCTCGCGTGTCCTGCCGTATCTTCCTTTGCTTATTATCTTTGTAGTCACAATCCCAAGCATGTCTAATTCAGCAATGATGTCTGAAATCCTGCGCTGCGTCAGCGGCCTTAATCCGCTTTTCATGCAAATTCCCTTATATGATTCGTAAATGTCTCCTGTAAACAAGGGATCTTTTTCATTAAGTGCTTTGGAAAATATTGCGTACAAAACCATCTGTGACTGTTTTGGCTGCGCATTAATAGATTCTATCACCCTGTCGTGCTCTATTTTATCCTCAGCAAGATCAATGTGCTCCACAGTCACCTTCAAGTCGTTCTTGCGCTCTGCCAATTCTCCAGCAACTCTAAGCAGCTCTAGCGCTCTTCTCGCATCCCCGTGCTCCCTGGCAGCATAAGCAGCGCATTTGCTGACAACCCCTTCATCAACGACCTTATCCTTAAATGCCAAGGCTGCCCTTTCTTTCAGAATTTTCTGCAGCTGCAATGCATTGTATGGTGGAAAGACAACTTCTTCCTCGCTCAAGCTGCTTTTTACCCTGGGGTCCAGTATATCAGTAAATACCAAGTCATTTGAAATTCCTATTATAGAAACCTCGCTTTGTGTAAGCTCTGCGCTTAATCTTGTTAAATTATAAAGAATCTCGTCTCCGGTTTTCTTCACAAGCTGGTCAATCTCATCCAGTATTATTATAACAATCTGCTTTTCCTTGTCAAGGGCTTGCATAAATATATTGTAAATTTCTTCTGTTGGCAGGCCTGTTGCAGGCACTTCTCTTCCAAACTCTCTAGCTAGCTGCGCTACAAGTCTGTATTCTGTATCAGCAACTTTTTTCAGCTTGCAGTTCAAATAAATAACCTTCAGTTGCAATTCATTCTTCTCGGCAATGTTTCGCATAGCTTCGGTTGTGTGCTTGATGCAAAGTGTTTTTCCAGTCCCGGTCTTCCCGTAAACAAAAAGATTCGATGGCTTCTCTCCTCGCAACGCAGGAGCTAAAATGCTTGCAACCTGCTCAATCTGCTTCTCCCTATAAGGAATTTCATCAGGAGTGTAGCTGCTCTGCAAAATTTTCTTGTTGAGAAATATAGGCTCTTTCTGAAGATAATTTTCAAAGAAAGAGTTTAACTGAGTCATTGTGGCTGGGAAAAAATAGGTAAGATATTTAAGTATTCTGCTAGTGAAATAGATATACCCACACCTATATTTCTAATGGAACATCAGAAATTAATTTTTTATATTGAAATAAATAAACAAAATAATAATTAAGTAATAAATATTACATTAAATATAATAAAGAATAGAAATTCTTATATATTAAATAAAGAAAAAAGAATAAATTAAACTGATTCTTTCATTGTTGATCTTGAAATTAAGCCAAAATAAAAAAAATAACCCCGAAAATCTTCCGGAAAACCCCGAAATCTCTACAGGAAACCAAGGGGTGGGTGCTTTTCATTAAATTAGCAAAAATCTTCAAAT
>DATDZK010000018.1:0-20541 GCA_035288725.1 Candidatus Nanoarchaeia archaeon
TGCCTGCAGTCAGTCCAGGGTTTGGTAAGCGAAATAATCATTGGAGACACAGGCAGCACAGACAGGACAAAGGAGATAGCAAGCAGGTTCGGGGCAAAAATAATTGATATTCCTTGGAAAAAGGACTTTGCTGCAGCGCGGAATGTTACTTTAGATCATGCAACCAAGCCATGGATACTTGTGCTTGATGCTGACGAGGTAATTGACAAAAAGAACAATCAGTTTATTCTGGACAATATCAAAAAGGACGAGGCACAAGGCTACTCATTCGTGCAGATCACTTATACCAATGACGAAACCCTGGAGAATTTCGTGCCTGTCCAGGAAGATTTCTTGAAAAAAGGCTTCAAGGGCATGATCTCATGCAAGATTGTCAGGCTGTTCCGCAACGATCCCTCATTCAGGTTTATAGGGGCAGTGCACGAATACATAGAAGACAGCATTGCAAAAAAAGGGCCAATAGGAATTACAAATTTTCCAGTCTATCATTACCAGGAGTTAAAAGGATCGCAGGTGTTTCGCGAAAAGCAGCTTGAATACCTGAAGATTTACGAGGAGAATATTGATGGCTACCCAAACAAGGCAAGGGCATACCGCCATATGGGCAATATCTATTACACTTATGTGAAAGATTATGTCCGTGCGATTTCTTGCTTCAGCAAGGCATTGGAGTTAAAGCAGGATGCAAGAACGTATCTTGGCTTGGGATGGTGCTGTCTGCAGCAACAAGAGTATGTTGAAGCAGAGAATGCATTCAAGAAAGGCCTGGAAGTTGATCGTGCAAATCCTACTTTGTGGATAAGCAGGGGAAAGCTCTATGTTCTAATGCGCAAGCCGCGTGCTGCTCTCACTTGTTTCGAAAACGCATTGAAGCTGCAGCCTAAGAATGTTGCCGTGCAGCAGATTATTGATCAATTAACAAGTCAGCTAAGGCCCAAATCCTAAAAGCCTGAACAGCAGTGCTTCAATCGCCTGCAGCGCAGTTTCAGGCGCAGTTGAGACTGCTAGGCACGAATCCTCATATGTAATTGAGGTTTCAGAGGCATTGGCTGCCTTGAACACCACAACCTTTTCAGAATCAGTTGCATCTTTGCATGATTTTAGTGGCTTGTTTTCGCATCCTGTTCCGTCTTCCCAGCATGCAGGAATAGCTTGGATAGACAGCAAAGGCTGAATCCCGCCCTGGAACGCAGCTTCAGCCATGCTTGTGTCATTCAGTGGGCTTCTTGCTATATACATCTTGCGGGACTGCTGCAATGTTGCAAGTGGCATGCTTGCTATGTTGGGCATGTCAGCAAGCTCTTGCGGGGTGTAATGGAATAGTATAGTGATTGTGTCTTTCTTGACTTTCCATCCTTGTGGTATCTGCGTGTAGACATAGCCATTGTATTCAATGGTCTGCGCTTCACTACTGTCTTCAGAAGAATTAAGGATTATTCCGAAAGTGCTTAGGATTAATATCAATGCCAGGAACAAGGGCAGGAGAAGTGATTTAATCTGCATGGTAAATTAGTCTTTATGGCTATTTAAAAATCTTTACAATAGCCTGATTTGCACGATGGTTCAATCTTATGTGTTAAGAATAAATGAAAAGAAGAAAGAAAAAAGGCGTTAGCCTTCTTATTCAGCAGCGCCGACTTGCGGTGAGCTGAGCGTTCCAGTGACCATGGCCTTCTCTCCAGATAAGTCATAGTCTTCGCTGTTTGCCAAGACTTTGGCAGCCATTCTGGTGTCAAGCGCGTCTGTGCCTGCAACTAGCAACGCTACATTGTCGCCATTCTCTGCAAGCCAGATTACTGCTTCGCCAGGTTGGTATGGCCATTCGCTGCACGCAGGGAACGTGTCTACCATTGCGATAGTATCGCTTGCGCACGGACCGCCCACAAGGATTAGGTTGTAATCCTGGACTCTGCTTCCGATTTCCGTGTCCAGCAAGGTTCTTGGCGAGATGTTTGCAACAGTGCAGATTTCTCCGCCCTTTGTCTTGGTTGTGCTGGTTTCGCCCATCACAATAAAGACTTCAGCTCCTCGCTGTGCCAGTGGGTACTCAATTGTCAAGGTCTCTGCATCCTGCCCTGATGTGGAAGGGTCAAAGAGGTCGATATAAGCACCGTAGTCTGTCAGCCCAATGTCATGGTCCTCATTTGTGTCAGGCTCTCGCAGGAATGTGGATCCTACGCCATCAAACGCTGCATCATCTGTGCTGTTCCCTGATCCCCAGGTGCTATTTCCCAGCAATATGAAGCTGGTATTGATGCCTAGTTCGTTATTGGCTCTGGCGACGTCAAATCCGATGCTTAACACTTCGTTTTGTGAAGCAGTGCTGCTGGTTCTGCTCTTGACTTGTGGCGGCGAATTCTCGTCGAAGTTTTCGCTTAATGTGGACAAGCTGAGCACTGTCATGTTCGCGTTGGTCAAGTTGGATCCTGTACCAATGACGAGGCTGTCTCCAGTAACAACTTTTGACACAATAACGCTAGAAGCGTTGGTTGCGCCATATACAGTGTCGTAGAATCCTACACCGCTGATGTTGATGTTGTGGATGGTCACCCCATTGCCGCTTGCAATTCTGCTCCTGCCAAAGTCAATAATCCCTCCGCCATTGATAGTGAATCTAATTTCATCGACAAGGATGTCCCCGTCGTTGTTCATATCAATAGCCAGCCTGTTGCCAGTTCCTGCTCTTCCGTTTGCAGTGTGGTTTGCATTTGTGCTGTTTTCGACAAAGGCAACATAGGTGTTACCGCCAAATACAAGGTTTGCCCTGCCTAATCCACTCATGTTTGTGTTCAGCACTTCATAGGTAAACCTTCTGGAGCCTGTTGCTAAGTCATCGAACAATAGCTGCCTGTTCGATGTGTCAACGCTTTCGTATCGCACAATGTGTGAGAACGACGTGTCGTCTATGCCTGTGTCCATGTCTGAAAGGATGAAATAATCATCGTCCCCGACATTTGGTGTGAAGTTTGCAATGTTGACATTGCTGTTGCTCAGGTTGTCAACAAGGCCTTCAATGAAGACAAATTCGTCATCGTCATCACCATATTTGAGCACGCCTCCCTCTCTGGAAAGGTACGGGAAGTTGTACACTTCACCACGCCTGTTTTCCAATGTCAAGCGGTATTGGTCGTCTCCAGATGGATCAAGTTTCACCAGTGAAACTCCTGTGTCTGTTAGCCCTTCATACCTGACATCCCAGTTTCCAAGCAGTCCTTGTGGCTCGTCAAGGTATTCCCTGACTCCATGTCCTGCAGGAATGAAGATGTCTGATGTCCCAGGCAGCGCATCTGCATTCAGGCGGTACTTGATGGAAGTTACCTCTAGTTCAGTTGACGAGACTTCATTAATCTTCACCTGAACCCATGCATCCTCGATGTTTTCGTTGTCGATTTCTACACGCTGTTCAAATGTGTCGTCATCATACTCATTGTCCCTGACTTCAAGCTTGTTTGCTCCAAGGTAGAACTCTACAAGGTCTCCTGATCCAGATTCGCCTGCATCATTGTTGATCAAGTCAGATACTCCAACCAGAATTCCGTCATCCAGGACTTCTGTTTCTCCCTCGTCAAGCTGGTCAGTAAGCTTGCCATTGATCCTGAAAGTTACTGTTTCAGGCGAGGTGTCCTCAATGATCAAGACTTCAACTTTGTAGTCCTTGCCATTGATTGTATATGTCTTTTCCTCTCCTTCTTCCAGGACATCATAGACATTGCCGCCTAGCATCTCGATTGTGACTTCGTCATTTGCAGTGTCTACAGCTGTGTTGACAATATTGTAGACCCTGCCTAAGATGACAAGTTCCTCGTCTTCCAGGTCATCAAGCTTGTTGCTGACTACGTCAGATTCAAGTCCTTCTTCAAATTCAAGTTCATATTCAAAGAATGCTGTTGTAATGTTCGATCCTTCCTTGACAACCAAGAAGTCAGACACATCCTCAACAGTGGCGTCATTTGCAGTGAAGTTCATGATAGGCGCAGTAATTGCATTCCCGCTGACAGCAAAACGCAGGTACTGGTTGTATTCTGTAGTGCCTTCGTCTGTGGTTACAACTCCGCCACGCAAGCCGTCCAAGTCCAGTTCAGTGACTGTCTCACGGACAGAGCCTAAACTCTCGCGCACTTCCAGCAAGTCAGATCCTTCTGAAATGCCAATAGAGTCTCCGCTGATTGTTGTGCTTCCTGAAGATCCTCCAGGCACGCAGGTCTTGCTCTGGAATTGCAAGTTCGTCGCGATTTCTGCCAGCCCTAAGGTGTCAGAAGCTGCTGCTTTTGCTCCAACAACAAATGCGTTGTTGCTGCTATAAACTCCATTTTGCACAAATGGCCCTGGGTAGTCTGCCAAATCTAGTGCTGCTGCGCCGCTTACTGTAGCGCCGAGCATGGCTAAGGCGGTACCAACAGTCACCATCTTGCGAATCACTTTCTTTAAACGTTGCATGAAACACACCTCCGTGTTATCTTATGCTTGAGCATACTGGATAGCTAGTCCATACCACAAGTCTAGCTACAGTGCATGACTGCCTAATCCTGGTCACTTTATAAACATTTATTCTCTGCAGAATATATGATAATCCCAAATAAGGCTAGAAATGCATTTTACAGTGTTTACAGCCAAAATCGATTCATATAGACCTCACGTCCATACCTTATGTCTACAAGCAGATTTGAGGCAGAAATTTGGAATCAGGGTTCAATTTGAGCTTGTTTTTGATGGCTTGGAAAAACAGGAAAGAAAATTTTATAAAAGCATGGATTTCATGAATATCAATGGCATCTCGTCCAAGAAAAGAGAAAAAAGATAAAAGCAAGTCCAAAGCCAACGTTTGTGAGTTTTGCTAGATATTTCCACAAGATCTTCATAATATTTCATATCCTTGATAAAGAAAATCGGTAAAACGGATAAAAAGCAAACCAATCTCTTTTAACTAAAGCTAAATTAGAGTTTAATAAAAGTCATACTAAAGTTAATCTGAAGATTGAGAATAGTAAGATTTAAATATTCATTCCTTTACAGAAACTACATGTATATAGAACGAGAAATTAAAGAAAGCTTTGAAAGGGTCATAAAGGTCTACCCAGTGGTGGCTCTAGTCGGTGCAAGGCAAGCAGGAAAAACAACGTTTCTGAAAGAGCATTCAAAATCAATGAATGCATCTTATTTATTATTTGATGATCCAGACATAAGGGGATTATTTGAAGAGGATGTGAAAAAATTCGAAAAACAATACATAGAAGGATTTGATGTGTATATCCTTGATGAAGTCCAGTATTGCAAAAATGCAGGCAGAAATCTAAAGTATTTAGCAGACACTGGAAAGAAGATGTGGATTACTTCATCTTCAGAGATGATATTAAGTAAGGAAGTTCTCTCTTACCTTGTTGGAAGAGCCTCAGTAATAAAAATCTATCCATTATCAATACAGGAATTCCTAGAGGCAAAGAAGCAAAAGGAATTAACAAAGCAAATGTCTGAGAGAATTGTCTGGGAGCATATAACTTATGGCGGATACCCTAAAGTTGTCATAAGTGAAGAATCAGAGCTTAAGAAGACTATTCTAAGAGACCTTTATCAGACTATGGTCCTAAAAGACATAGCAAGCACATTTTCTATAGTGGATATTAATGCATTAGAAGAATTCACAAAATACTTATCCCTAAACATAGGAAACCTAATTTCTTATGATCAAATAGCAAAGTGCCTTAGGATATCATTCCAAACAATAAAAAAATATATGGACGCAATGGAAAAAAGCTACTTAATATTCAGAGTTCCACCGTTTTACAGAAACAAAAACAAAGAGATTTCAAAACAACCAAAGATTTATTTTGTTGATACAGGGCTTAAAAACTTAATAGCAAAAAGTTTCAGTGATGAGCCTGACGGAAAAACTTTTGAAAATTATGTGGCATCAGAAATAATAAAATCAGGATTTTCATTAAAGCACTGGAGAACAAAGGCAAAAGCAGAAGTGGACTTCATTATAGAGAAAGAGGGGGCGTTAATACCCGTAGAAGTAAAAATAAACTCTTCAGGAAAAATGGAAAAAAGCCTGCGTTCCTTCATAGAAGAGTACAAGCCAAGGAAAGCAATAATTGTAAGCTACAAAGGTGAAAGGAAGAAAGAAAGGATTAACAACTGCGAGGTGTTATTCACAGACATAGTGGGGCTGAAAAAATGGATATCGAATAACGAAGGGTAATGCATTATGTCCATTCGCAATGTTCTGGCATTTGTGGAGCTATCTGAACTCTACAACAAAAAGTCACGGCACGAAAGATTTAATAAGAGAATAAAATAAATCGAGTTATGGCTCAAAAGCATACAGTTCGCATATGGAGCACCTCGCATTGCCCCTGGTGTCATAAGACCAAGGAATGGTTAAAAGCGCATAGTATTGAATATACAGACATCAATGTAGAGCATGATCAGAAGGCAGCTGCTGAAATGATTGAGAAATCAGGCCAGCGTGGCGTTCCTGTTATAGAGATTGATGGCAAGAAGATTATTATAGGCTTTAACGAGCCTGCACTGAAGAAGGCCTTGGAAATAGCCTAAATCAGTATTTCTCCCCCCTTGTTATCCTATAAATCACTTTTCTTGAAAGCCATGGCACAATGCCTTTTCCCCAGATTTTTATTTTTGCATTCAGCGGTATTATGTCCTCGAACTTGTTGGTTTCCAGCATGCGTATGACTTTTTTTGCAATTGCCTCAGGCTGGATAATGTGGCTGTGCCTTTTTTTATGGTCAAAGTACTCATATCCAGGATTGTTCTGGAAAGGGGTATTGACTGCTCCTGGGCACAGCATCTGCACCCTGACGCCCTTGTCTTTAAGCTCATAATACATGGATTCAGTCATGCCCACAATAGCATGCTTGGTGGCGCAATAGCCAGAAGCCCCAGGATAGCCTGCCTTTCCTGCCACTGAAGCAATGTTGAAGATGATGCCTGCATGGCTCTTGATCATGCTAGGAAGCACTGCCTTGGTCATGTTTATGGTTCCAAAATAATTTATTTCCATCATGCTTCTCAGTTCTTCATGCGTGCTTTCATGAAATCCCTTGTACATGCCATATCCTGCGTTGTTGATCAGGATGTCAACCTTTCCATATGTCTGGAGAATTGCCTTCACAGTCTTTTCCACAGTTTTTCTGTTTGTAATGTCGCAGGCATAGGCAGCTGACTTTTTGTTGTAGACATGAAGGTGCTTCAATGCCTGCTGCAGTCGCTGCTTGTTTCTTGCAAGAATAATGACAGTGCTTCCCCTGCGCGCAAATGCAAATCCCAAAGCTTTTCCAATTCCGGAATTGCCCCCTGTGATCACGACTGTCTTATTATGCAGAATCATGCAGTAGCTGATATGCAATTATTTAAATACATTTGCGAATTGGCAGAAGCATGTTCATCCACAGCATTGACCCTGTTGCCCTGCATCTAGGTCCATTAGAAATTCGATGGTATGGAATTATATTTGCATTGGGATTTTTGCTCGCTTACTGGTATGTTCAGCGCCAGGTGAAAAAAAAGAACATTGTGTTTGATGCTGACTCATTTTTCATCTATATCATTATAGGCGCAGTTATAGGGGCGCGCTTGTTTGAAGTCCTTTTCTACAGCCCTTCTTATTATTTCAGCAACCCATTGCAGGTATTCGCAGTCTGGAAAGGCGGTTTGTCATTTCACGGCGGCCTGCTTGGCGGGTTCTTGGCAGGATTCTGGTCATGCAAAAAGCAGAACCTCTCATGGAAGATTGTTGCTGACCTGCTGGCTATCCCATTGGCTCTAGGTCTTGCGTTTGGAAGAATTGCAAACTTCATTAACGGAGAGCTGTACGGCTACCCAACAGCCTTGCCATGGGCAGTTGATTTTGGCGATGGCATTTTCAGGCATCCTACCCAGCTGTACGAGTCGCTGAAAAATTTCTTGATCGCGGGAGCATTATTTGTAATAAAGCAGCGCAAATCTCTCCAGTCAGGAATGCTCTTCATGCTGTTTTTTGTCATGTATGGTTTCATCAGGTTCTTCATTGAATTCCTGAAGGTTCCAGAAACTTCATTTGCAGGCTTGGCAACAGGCCAGTGGTTTTCCTTAATTATGGTAGTCATTGGCATCATTGGAATAAGAAGGCTTAAAAAATAAAAATCCTAGGCAATCAGCATGGTGGAGGAAGGCAAGCAGCTCACAAAGCACGAGCGCAAGATGCTCAAGCAGCTGGAAAGGAGGCAGGAGCGCGAGTCGCAGCACCAGTCTTATGAGCAGCAGCAGCAAAAAAAGAAGCGCAAAAAATTAATAACCATTGTGGCAATAATAGCAGTTGTAATTCTTGGTTTGTATTTTATGCTTAGGTCATTAGCAGACGCAACTCCAAGCACTACAGGAGACTTGCTTGATTATATAATGAAGGCTCACACTAATGTTGCATTGCACATCCATCCTTCACTAGAGATTGAAGTACTAGGGGAAAAGCAGGCAATTCCGGCGAATATTGGCATAGAACCAGGAGGCATGCATGTCATCCATACCCATGATGCAACAGGAGAATTGCATATTGAATCTCCTTATCCTCACCAGTTTTCATTAAAGGATTTTTTCACAGTATGGAACAGGACATTTAATAACCAGTGCATCTTTGAATATTGCGTTGATGAGCAGCATGAGATTCTCTTCACAGTCAATAGCATTCCAAATGACCAGTACGAGAATCTTCCATTGCGCGACCCGGACAAGATCAGGATTGTATACAAGGAAAAGTAATTCGCAAGGTATTTAAGAAAAAGAGGATGTGAAAGAAGTATGCAAAACAAGAAGATAGGAGCAGTGCTTATTGTGCTGAGTGTAATACTCGGAGGTTATCTTCTTACGTCAATTGCAGGTACAAATGCAGAATATACCAAGATGTGCGCCCCAAACCAGCAGTGCGCCCAGATAGGCACTTCATTGGGATGGTCGCATTTTGCAGTCGGAATTATTTTCTCTATTCTTAGTCTCGGATTTTATCTTGTGTTTTTCTCGCGCACAGACGATTTGCTGCTGAAGAATCTGGAGCATGACGTGCTTGCAAGGGAAGATGAGCAGAAAGTAAAGCTCATGACAAAAGCCTTAGACGAGAACGAGCGCAGGATTTTTTCTGTTGTCAGGGACCAGCCTGGCATAACCCAGAACATGGTTACCTTCAAGACGCATCTTTCAAAGGCAAAGGTAAGCCAGGTTCTTTCAGACTTTGAGAAAAAGCAGCTTGTTTACCGCAAGCCTCAAGGCAAGACTTACTCTGTTTATCTGGCTGAATAAGCCTGTATGAACGATAATAGGTTATTTCAGCCACAAGTCAAAAGATTCTCAAGTACCAAGAGAGAAGAATGGCGATTACTATGAGTCAGATCATTTCTGTTTGTCAATTTAACGCGTGATATTAATGAATAGTTTCACTTCAGCAGTTATCTCTTCCTCAGTTCTATTGAATAACTCAAAGGTATAAAGTGCAGGCGTCAAATTGCCCATCTGCACTGCAGCCTGCTGCCCTGTGAGGTAGTTGAATCCCCATGTCTTCTGCAAAGTCCTTCCATTGGAACAGGTTGCTCCACAGCCCTCTAGAGTAGATGACTGGTCGTTCTCTGCCGGTAGCCTTGCGATACTTTGCTAATGCAGGCACTTCTACCTCCTTCAGCCTTAGGACAGTATTGTCCTTTGCCTGGACGTGCATCAAGTCAATGATATCCTCAACAATCAACCCAAAATTGTCATTGTTCTCATTGTAAGAAGGCTGGTTCTCTTCTAGGTGCAGGTAGTCAGAGTCTGCCAATGCTTCTATACTCTTATCATTTAGATATTCTGACCGCTCTAGTCCGATATTGGAGAAGTATCTTCCTTGGTTGTCAACAGAATAGATGACCTGACCAATTTTGGTTATAGTTATTTTCATTTTAGTAAGGTATGACTCCCAATAAAAACCCCGTGACTCCTAATCCGATAATGAAGATACTAAATAATGTGTAAAAGATAAAAAATAATTCTATTGTCTCCCTAAATAAAAAAGAAGTTTTTTTATAGTGATATATAACATTTAATATTCCACATAAAAATATTGATATTAAGATAAATGGGATATTAATTGGATGTGAGACTAGTGCAAATAAACCAATCTTATCATTTAGACTTAATAAAATATAAATTAGATAAGGTAAAACACCGAAGATTAATCCTGCAAAAAGGTTATTTAATGAAATATTTAATTTTTTTAATAAAATTGTATAATCAACAAATAATGGCCAGGGATTATTTTCTTTTAAATATCTCATTTTATTCTCCTTTCAATAATTTTTTTGTTTAACATAGGTCTCTACCTCACTTCTTGTAAATGTTTTATTATTTAGCATCTTTTCAATGAGTTCTTTATTTCTCTTAGAACTAGGAATTAAATTATGCTGATAAAAATTAGAGAAATAAAATTTCTGGTTTGCATTTATATTATCATAAATAGATTGCGCATCATTTGTTGTGACCACATCATCGTCGCTGTTATTAGTAAATTTACCTCTTTCAGATCCTTCTAAGATCATTAGCTTATTCAGAGATAATCCATTTGCTGGTTGTTGATCTGTGCTTAATTTTATCCATGTTAAATATTGTGCTAATAAATTCTTGGATACAGGACCTTCTCCTTCTTTTAAGAATCGAACCATGCGCCAACAAAGAGATAATGGAGGGGCTAAAGTAAGTAATTCCTTTCTGAGTTCACCAGATGTTATATGTTCATCATTTTTGTTTTGAAAATGTGTAAAAAGTTGATCACCATATTTTTTCATACATGTAGAAAATTCGCTGCTGCGTTCAAAAGCCCCCAGGCATCCCACTCCGACAAAGGTATCAATAAGAGAGGCTGGCAGGCTCGTGTCAGTGTTCAGTGTTCCGTTCGTGTTTTCAATCTTCCAGTTGTTAGAGTATCCATTTCCATGCTCGCTCAATGCATCCAGTGCAGCCCTGCAACCATTGCTGAATCCCACGTAATCCGCCTTGTCTAAAGAAGGATTTCTTTTCAGCGCCCCATCCCGTTCAGAATAGCTCAGTGCTGCAGCCACAGAGGCAGGCCAGTAGTCATCCACCAGGTCATCGTACGTGTAGTCCTTGCACGTGTCGCATTCTAAGTTAGGGCCGCCTGTAACCTCAATCAGCCATCCTTCCCTTCCTGCCTCTGCCATGTCTTCTGTTATCATTTTTTTCCTCGCAGTTTTCTCTTTGTCTTTAGGAAAAGCCATGTAAGTAGCATACCTATACAAAACCAGAATATGATGTTCAATACAACAAATAGGATGCCAATAATATAAAAGAAGAGCATTCCTTGTAACCAAAGAGAATATGTCCAAGGAAAAGTAAAAATCTCTCCAAGATAAAAAATAAATATATTATCTAATCCAAGTATAGACAAAGAAGGAAAGATAATAGAGAATATTGATAAACATCCACCCAAATAAATAAGTTTCGAAGAAATTTTTAATTTTAATAACAAGTGCACAAACAATATAATAATAGATAACCAAATAAAAATATTTAATATAAAACTAAATAATTCCCCTTTTATATAACTTAAATCTCCAATTAGGTAATATTCAATGAGTATGCCAAAACCCCATTTGAATTTTTCTATACCGAATAAATCAGCTAAAAAACTTAATAAAATAATGAAAATAAAAAAAAGGACAAATGCCGAAATTCCTATAATCATACTTCTTTTAAAAGTTTTCATGGACTTCCTCCTGTTAATAAATAAAGATTTCTTTCTGTTTGTGTCAAACTTTAATTATTTAATATTTTTTTAATATCACCTAGTAATCGTTTCATCATAGTAATTCATACCCCTTAATATTATTTATTCGGAACACATGTCACACCGTCCCAACATTCATCTGGTCCACAATCGCAACTTTGAATTATTACATCTGCGCCTATTGATTGATCACATTTATCAGCAGAGCTGTCGGAGAAACCTCTCCATTGCCCACCATTTTTGTTACAAGCATCACGTTCAGGATTGTAACATCCACTAATAAAAAGAATTAAAATCACTAATAAAAAAATTTTCATTGCAGCCTCAACTCCAAGTTAAAATCAATGAAATCAAGGATAGTATAATTCTCAATTTCTAATTTACATATCCAATATAATTGATCCTCTTTTTCCATTTCAACAGCAATAAGCTTAGGCTTACTCAATTTATAATTATAATTTCTGATTTTGTACATAGAGAAATGTTCTTTAATAAATGATTCAACTTGAACAGAGGTAACATTTTCATTAAAAACAATAATCAACCCACTTGAATTGACAAGACCTAATTCTAAATTTTCAATTTTTATGCAATCAGAAAATTCTGCAATATAATTTAATTCACAACTACCTCCATTCCAACATTTATCCTGACCACAGTCACAACCTGGAGTTAATACTGCTAGACAAGGGACGGGTTTATTTCTTTCATGATAACAAGAATCTACGCATGCAGAAGAGAAACTAGTCCAGCTACCTCCAGCCTCTACACACTTTACCTTTTCTGAAAGTTTCTTTTCATTACCTCCAAAAAACATTGCCATCGCAATAACTATTATTACAAATAAACCTATTAATATAGCACTTCTGTATTTATTTTTCATCTCCCGACAACCCCCAAATTTACTATATCATAAGTATCATAGTATTCATCACATGATCCTCCATCAGTGCGCATACAGCGATCAAATTCTAAAGAAGCAATAACTAACTTATGAGCAAGATCTAAATTAATTTCATGAGGAATTAATTCCCATACATCTTTAGACTCATTAGTTAAATACTGATGGACGGTCTTACTTGGTGGGTCAACATCATAGGCACTTACAGAATTAATTAAAACAAATAAAATACTTAATATTACTACGAATTCTGTTATTAGTCTATTTCGCATTTTCACTACCTTGTATAAAAGCACCGATTATCATACCAAATAAAGCATAGAATGCAGATAAAGTGATAAGGGAGCCGGATTCGCTCATATTAGGCAATAGAGTTTTTAGTAGGAAAAAAATAGGCGAGAGGTACATCAAAACTAAGATTGGCATCCCAGTAAATAAAAGCGGAATCCCATAATAACCTCCCAGAAAGAAACCCACAATTGCACCGATTTTATTTCTTGTAAAAAATGACCATAAGGATGTTATAAGCAAAATGAGACCCATTAACAATACTACAAACAACATTATATGGATCAACCCTCTTTCAAGGGGTGTTTCACTTCGATGAATCCTTACTACATAGAACTGAGTTAAAGCATTAACTAAGTTTATCAGAAAAAAAGATAACAAAAAGAGTCTATTCTTTGATTTTATAAAAATAAAAAGTAAACTTAATATAGCCAAAATTATAAAAGAAATAAGTACAATAAACTCTAAATACAGAAATTCTTTTTCTCCCAACTTGTACAACAACTGGTAAACAAAAATATTGGCAGCGATAAATATTACTACAATAGCTAATCTAAAAAATATTCTCTTAATCTTTCCAATAATATCGGACCTCATCTCCTAACAACCTCCATATCAACAGAGTTGTAAGAATCATAGTAATAAGGTTCGAAGTTTTCACCCTGCCAGCTGTAGGTGTTTCTCAATGTTGAGAAGTTGGTGGCTGTATAACTTTCAAGTATAGATCCACCACCAAGTATACCTGGACCATGGGGATCTGTATGCACGTGTGACGGTTGTGCTGCGTCTTCTAACAGATGAGCAACTCTCCCAAGCCAATAATAAGATTCATTAATATCCCCTTCTAAGTAGTTTGGGATTATTTTAGTATTCCAGTAATCAACTGCTGTCCTGTACAAACTAGAAGAAATAAATAACCCATTATTATAATCATCGTTTCCAAAAAGAGAAGGGCTATTAGGATCGTCTGGTTGCCAAAAATGATTAAATGTAGGAAGAGGATAGAGTTTAAGGCACCGATCTTCTTCACCACTCCCTGTAATAATGTCGTCATTAGGGTCAAAACATTCCCATGGAAAAGTATTTAATGGATCTAATTGTTGATCTATAGGTGTACGCAAATGGTCTTTGATTTCATAAGGTAGTATATTCCAAACATCGCGAGATTCATTTGTCAGATACTGATGTACTTCTTTTCCTTGATTGACATTATACGCCTGAACAATTGTTGAAAAGATTAGACATGAAATAAGGATCAGACCAAATAAAGGTATATTCTTCATTTTTTTCTCCATCTATCCCATATATATGCCCCAATTAGCATACCGTAAATTATTATCAAAATACCCAAGCTGACCAATACTATACCAAGACAATCAAATTTTTCCCATCCTTGATTGTTAACACAGATAATATCTAAAAATTTAATTAACGGAACAAAAAGATATAGAGGGAAAAAAAGAATTCCGAAAATTTTATTATTTAGAGAGAATACTCCAAATGTTAAAAAAACTACAATTCCGAAAATAGCTCCTAATCTATTGCTCCATAAAAATTCTTTTAAAGAGAAAAGAAACGTACAAAAGCCAATTAAAAATATGCTAAAAAAGTACCAATTCGATTTAATAAATAAATGCAATAGGCTTATGATGACTATCAAGATTATGGATATCCAAAGAAGTCTATTTCTCTTGTAATGGTCTTTTGATTTCATCTTTACCAACCAACCATTCTTATTAAGACTACAACAATTACCAAAAAGATGTATAATACATACAGGACTGATAAAAATTCAATGAATGAATAAAACCATCTACTTTGAATTTTATAAAACAAATAACCTATAATAAATCCGATAACAGCACTTAAAATAATAATTGGAATAATGAACAATTCCTCCTTTAAAATTAAAAATAATTTTATATCAAAGATGCTTATAATCATATATGGAAAAAGGGACATTATTAATCCAATCAAAGGGTATTTAATTTTCTTTTGAATTTTTATTTTTGATATAATCTTGCTAATTAGTGGATAATGAAGTGTATTGGATTCTTTTAATTTCTTTTTATGGGTACTTTTGTTTGACATATGTATCAACCTCACTCCTTGTAAATGTTTTATTTTCGGTGATCGCTTATAGGTACGCATATCTAACCTCTTTGATATACCAAAATTTTTCAACTCTTTGTTTAACATCGTCTAAGATTTTTTGCTTTTTGGAATCACTGAATTCTTTGGAAAAGAAGATCTGCAGTTTTGCACCATCATAATTGATGTTCCACTCATTAATATCAATGGAAGAAATTCCAGGAAATTGTTGCTGCAATTCTATTAGATTATCATTGACCAAAGAGTAAAAAGCAGTATTTTCTTCTCCGCTCTGGTTTCCAGCATTCTTGCTAAGATAAGTAACTGCATGGATGCCATCCTGCTCTTCTCCATTGAAGTAAAGATACAAGCTATCTAAATGATAATTGATGGGTTTTTCAGGCGCGCATCCGAGAAAAAACAGCATTAAAATAAGTAAGAAAAAGCTGCTAATTCTCTTGCCTCTCTTCAGGTTTGCAATCTAAACTCCCCCGATAGCGGTTTCAGAGCTGCTATGTCCTATAAATAACCTTTGTTATCACTTTTTTTGAAGAGAATTAGCTTAATTCAACAGTCTCGATAAACACCTTTGAATGTGTCTTGCTCCTTTCAAAGGCAAAGGTAAGCCAGGTTCTTTCAGACTTTGAGAAAAAGCAGCTTGTTTACCGCAAGCCTCAAGGCAAGACTTATTCTATTTATCTGGCTGAATAAGCCTGCATGAACGATAATAACTGTTTTTCATCTTTATTTTTGCAATCCAAGGCTGGTTTATGCATGTGTTCAGAGCCAAACCTATATATGAATTTAGAAATGTTTACTTGATATGCGCAGGCAGGTTAATGTAACATTTTCACGCAGAACACTGTTCCTGGCAATTGGAATATTGGCACTTGTTGTCATAATATTAGTATCATCCAGCAATGAATCTTCAGTGCAGCATGTGCAGGCTCTTGAGGCAAGGTTCGCGGTCCTAAGTGCAGCTTCATCAAACCAGTGCGGCGCCATGCCTGATGCGATTATGGGAACTAAGCAGGGAAGAATCCAGGGCTCTTGCTGCTCGCCAATGGACTTTCACAGTTACCAGGAGCAGGTTGAAGGCTTGAAAAAATATGCATCCTGGGAAATAATTCCAGAAGATCCTTATGACATTTCTGTTGAGCACGCTCAAAAACTCTTGCTTTACCAAAAAAACATCCAATTAACTCCAGAGCAGCAGAAAGTCTACGACAGCGCAGTACAGATGTCGCATGAAAAAGGCCCGTGCTGCTGCAAGTGCTGGCACTGGTATGCATATGAGGGCCTTGCAAAATACCTGATTACTAAAGAGGGATTCACCTCAGATCAAATTGCTGAGCTCTGGGATCTGTCTGATGCCTGCGGCGGAAAGGGGCACGGGCATGGCAGTTAACCTTTCTCAGGATGTGCATTCTGCAATATCCAAAGTGCTGCGTGAAGGAAGATACCAGTTCATAGCATTGGCAGTATCTTTATTGTTCCTGGCATTGTATGTTTATGTCCCAATAGCTGTTACTCCTGGAAATGATTTTGCCTTTTTTCTCGAGACAACAGAGATATGGCAGTTTGCATTGCTCATTATTTTAGCCATGATTACAGGCGTGATTGTCAGCATGCAGTCTTATCTGTTTGCCAGAAAAAGAGAGATTGCTGAAGGAGCTCCCACAATTGTCTCTGGAATAGTAAGCTTCTCATCAGGACTGTTCTCGAGCGCAACATGCGCCTCCTGCGTTTCAGTTATCTTTGCTTTCCTAGGCACCTCAGGAGTTCTTTTCCTGCTGAAGTATCGCTGGCATCTTGCAATAATCTCATTTATGCTGCTAGCTGTTGCTCTTGTTTTTGTCTCAGGAAGGATCATGAATCATTGTAAATCTTGTGAAATACCAGTAAAGAAAAGGAGGAAAAGGAAATGAAAACCAGTAGTTTTATAAATAATATAAGAGATAGTGCAATAATCTCAAAGGGGGTTTATGCATGGTAGAGAAGGAAAAAAAGAAGATTACCTTGACATTTGATTCTGCCACGCCTTGGAAGGCAGCAACAGTTATTTTGGGAATATTGCTAATAGTTTCAATCGTTACAGGTGGATTTTCAGGCTCAGGCTCTGCAGGTCCAGTTGTGCGTGAAGATGATGCAGGAGACCAGCCAGATTTGCTGCAGCGTGCTGACATTGACGAGGATGATGATGCTGTCCTTGGAGATGCAGGCGCTACTGTATCTATTATCAGCTGCGAGGACTACCAGTGCCCTTTCTGCAAGCGAGCATTTGAGCAGACCTTCCCGCAGCTCAAGCAAAGCTATATTGATGCTGGAAAAGCCAAGTATATCTACAGGGATTTCCCGCTGCCATTCCATACAGAAGCAGATGAGGCAGCAAATGCAGCAGAGTGCGCAGGAGACCAGAACAAGTATTATGAGATGCACGAGCTATTGTTCAAGAACCAGGAAGAATGGTCCAATAATCCGCAGGCTCCGCTGAAGTTCAAGACTTATGCTCAGGAGCTTGGGTTGGATAGGACAAGATTCGACGCATGCCTTGACAGCAGGGAGCATGATGCAGAAATCCAGAATGACATGAGCGAGTGCCAGGCTGCAGGAACATCAGGAACGCCAACATTCTTCATCAATGGCCAGAAGCTTGTGGGTGCCCAGCCATACACTGCATTCCAGGCAGCAATTGAGAAGGCATTGGAGGAATGAATGTGAAAAAATATATTTTCATTTCTTTTTTGTTCTTGATGCTATTGATTAGTGCATGCTCAACTAGCCAGGAAACTCAGCCTGCGCGTGTAAATATTGATTCTGGCATCAGGCCTGGCGAAATAAAGACCTTTGCTGAAAATCCTAATGCAGAAGTGTGCACGCAGGATAATAAGCAAGTTATAAGATTGTTTTCAACAAGCTGGTGCCCTCACTGCAAGTGGATAAAGGGAAGATTTGATACAGTCATGCATGAATATATCTCTTCAGGAAAGATTGTCGCTTATCATTGGGAGCTTGACCTTGAGGATGATATTTTAACAGAGGCTAAAGAAGGGGCAGTGCCTGCTGCAGAGCTGGAACTCTTCAAGCAGTTCAATCCACAGCAGTCCATCCCTACATTTGTCATGGGATGCAAGTATTACAGGATTGGCAACGGATATGAGTCGCAGAACAACCTTGATGCAGAGGAAACAGAGCTGCGTTCAGTCATTGAGAAATTGATACAGGAGGCAGGACAATGAGATTAGCATTATTTGTTTTAGCTGTTTTTGCAGTCTTATTTTTGGCTGGGTGCACAGCATCCACGCAATTCAAGACCGAACAGCCAGCACAAGGCGAGCACATGATGGATGATGGCCAGATGATGGAAGGAGCAACGCATGACGAGGAAATGATGGAAGAAATGATGCAGCAGCCAGAAGTGCAGGAAGTTGCAATCACAGCAAGCACATGGAGGTTTGAGCCTTCTACTGTCAGGGTGAGGCAGGGAACCAAAGTCAGGCTCATGATAAAGAGCATTGATGTTGACCATGGTTTTGCATTGCGCGCCTATGGCATAGACGTCAAATTAAGGCCGGGAGAAACAGAAACTATAGAGTTTGTTGCAGACAAGGCAGGAACATTTGAGTTCTTCTGCTCAGTATATTGTGGCTCAGGCCATCCAAACATGCGGGGAACTCTCATTGTAGAATGAAATCTTCTGCTTTATCTTTCTTTTTGGTTCGCTTAGGGTTGGGAATTGTTTTTCTTGTATTTGGCATTGGAAAGTTCAGTAGCGACATCTGGGCAGGGACAATGCGCAACCTTCCGGCGCTGCAGTCATTGCCTCTTTCTATTGATGTGCTGGTTATGCTGGCTGGCATTGTTGAAGTCATTATCAGCCTGCTGCTGATCCTTGGGCTGTTCACGCGCGCTGCTGCATTTGCTGCATCTTTATGGCTGGCAGCAATCATCATTCTATTGCAGTTTTCAGAGGTCCGCGAAATAGCATTGCTGGCAAGTGCCATAGGCCTGGCTCTCGCAGGCAGTAGTTTTTTAAGTCTTGATTCATTGCTCAAGCGTGCATGAGGCCCCATAATTATGCAGTTGTGCTCCTTCCTGCAGTTATCTTGCTGACAAATGCTGTTCTATTGATATTCAGCGCAGGATTCTACCAGCACGAGTTCGAGAAGCTCGGGGTCTACAGCATAATTGAGAAGGAGCACGCTGATGCTGAAGTGAGAGGTCTGCAGAGATATTTCATTGGAAAAGAGGAGACATTGCAGACAACACTGTTCAATCCAAAGGAGCGCGTGCATCTTCTTGAGGTGCGTTCCTTGATGAGGAAGCTCTTCTTTCTCTGGATAAGCATCTTGGTTCTCTTCCTGCTGCTATTATTGCTCCACCCTAATTTTTTCTGGGTATTTTTCTGGGGATCTCTTGCAGCTCTCCTGTTTATAGCAGTAATAATCCTTGTCACGCTTCCTGCATTTTCCCAGGCATTCTGGAACTTCCACCTTGTGTTTTTCGAGGACAGCAGCTGGCAGCTCGTGCCTGGAAAAGATGCTTTGTTAACCCTGTTTCCAGAGCAGTTCTTCAAAGATTTCTTTGTCAGGTGGATGATTGACAGCGCATTGGCAAGCGTGGTTCTTGCAGGCAGCGCATATTTCCTGCAAAAATTTAAAAGGAAAAGGCAGTCTTAGGAAGAGATGGAGGTGTACCAGAGAGAGAAGGAAGAGGTGATTCGCCAGCTTGCATCATCTCAATCTGGATTGTCAAGTGCAGATGCATCATCCCGCCTGGCAAGATATGGATTCAATGAGCTGCAGAAGAAGAAGGAGCATAAGGTCCTGAAAATCCTCCTTGGCCAGGTAAAAAGCGCAGTAGTCTATGTCCTGCTTGCAGCTCTCGCAGTTTCTTTGCTGTTGCAGGAATGGGTTGATTCTGCAGTCATAGCTGCAATCATTATTCTTAACACTCTTCTCGGATTCTTCCAGGAATACAAGGCAGACAAGGCCATTGAGAAGTTGCGCTTGCTTTCCTCTCCCATGTGCAGGGTGCTGCGTGATGGCAGGGAGCAGCTCATGGAGACAAGAAAGATTGTTCCTGGCGATGTTATTATCCTGGAGGAGGGGGCAAAGATTCCTGCAGATTCTTACCTGTTGGAAAGCTGGAATCTGAAAGTTGATGAATCCTTGATGACAGGAGAGTCTGTTCCTGTGAAAAAGCAGGCTGCTGTCCTGGCAAGGCAGGGTCCTGTAAGCGCTCAGGAGAACATGGTCTTTGCATCCACAACTGTGACTTATGGCAGGGCAAAGGCATTGGTTGTTGCAACAGCCATGCAGACAGAGCTTGGAAAGATAGCGCATCTCATCCAGGATGCAGAAGAGAAGGAGACTCCCTTGCAGAAAAAGCTGGACAAGCTGGGAAAGAAACTAGCCTTGATAACGGTTATTGCTATTGCAATAATTTTTGCAGCAGGAATTCTTCGCGGCCAGCCAGTTCCAGGCATGTTCCTCATCGC
>DATDZK010000019.1:0-3062 GCA_035288725.1 Candidatus Nanoarchaeia archaeon
TGGAGGAATCTGTGACAAGTATCTTGTTCCTTTGATCTGCGAGCAGGGAAATATTCCGGCAGAAAAGCTTAGGGAAATACCTACAATACCAAAGGAAGAAAGCAGCCTTGAGCAGAAGGTAAGCATTCCAGATGTTTTTCCAGATGCTAGGGAATTGTCAAAAAAATACCAGCCAGAAGGCAGCGAAAAAGTCATTGAATAATTTTCGTCTTTTTTCCTTGACAAATTAAGGCAGTTTCCTGATTTTGCTGATAAAAAACCCTTCTGTCTGATTGTGCTGCGGCCATATTTTCATTCCATTTTTCCATTCATATTTCAGAGGCAGGTCAAATCTCTCCAGCTGCGCAGAATTTTCTCGCTCCAGAAAGAACTGAACAACGTCTTCATCTTCCTCAGGCTCAAGGCTGCACGTGCTGTACACTAGACTCCCCTCAGGCTTCAAAAGCTTCCATGCATGCATCAATAGTTTTTTCTGCAGCTTGGCCAGCCTTCTTATTGTATCTGGATTCCATTCAAGCAGTGTCCTCTTGCTTTCCTTTGTGCCCCCAAATATGGTTCCAGAGGCAGAGCACGGAGCATCGAGAAGGATCTTGTCGTAGCTTCCTGTTAATGCATCAGCGCTCATCTTGGTTACTACAGCATTCATCACCTGCATTCTTTCCAGATTCTCAATCAGGATGCCAACGCGTTTCCCATCAGCCTCATTTGCTACAATCACCCCTAGATTCTTCATTAAGGCAGCTAGATGAGTCGTCTTTCCTCCAGGAGCAGCGCAGCAGTCAAGTACAACATCTCCTTGTTCTGGCTGCAGCACAATGCATGGTATCATTGATACAGCAGACTGGATGAAGATTCTCCCTTCTTTATGCTCTGGAGTATTGCCTAGAGCAAAAGACCCTTTTCCAGCATAAAATCCTTCCTTGCACCAGGGAATTTTTTCTATGGGAAATCCAAGTGCCTCAATTCCTTCTTTCACAGAGTCAACATCTGCCAGCAAGGTATTTACACGGAAAGATCTTCGCAATGGCTGCTGAATTGCTTTCTTATATTCTTCAAAATCAGTCAAATTTTTATATTTCTCAGCAAACTTTGGCTTGAAGGTAAGCATGTGATGGAGCAGGTGCCTCATTTTAAAAATGAATCGCTAAAGGTTTAACACTACAAAAAGCAGGTCTGTTAAATTTGTAGTGTTAACCGCATGCAGGTTCAGGGAGACATACAAGAAATTCTTCGGGGTTTATATCCAATACTTATAAATTCCTACCTCTCCAGCAAAGAAATCCTTATATAGGTAAACATCCCTATATCATACTTCTCTATAATGGATTGATATCGGGGCAACTCGGTTCAGGAGTTGGGGGTGAATAATATGACTGCCAGTATGAAGAGGCTTACAGGAGATAAAAGAGTGTTCAGCGACGTTGCTAGTATCGGGGGATCAGAAGGAAGCGGGATGCCAAAAGCGCGCACTAGCCTGTGCAATGATCTTTGCTTATGTATGTGGGATGTCGAGGGTTAATGTCCCTCTCTTGAATTTTTTCTTTGTTTTTTGTATGTCAAGTTCAGCAGGCAATGGAATCTTCCTGTAGAACACAGTGTAGTCCTTTGCATTCTTCCTTCCGCGCGTTGCCTTGATTATTGCCATCTCAGTATTGATGACGACAGTGACATCCCTGTCAGCTACTTTAGGTAGCTCAACATATATATGCACTTTTTTGAAGTTCTGGGTGATGTTGCTGAACGGCTTCTCTGCCTTTCCAAGGAAGGCGTTAAGTTTCTCTGTAAAATCGCCTAAAATTCCCACCTCTTTCTTTGCTGCCATGAAAAAATCTCATGCAGAATGATATTTAAAAACATGTTGTTTGTACAGCCCAACCAGGGTTTCAAGATGGATATGATCTCCAGTGTACTGCTTTTCCATGATCTCTTTTACCTGGAAAAAAGGCAAAGCTAGTTTGTATGCTCTTTCGCTTGATAATGTGTCATAGATGTCAGAAAGTGCAATAAGCTGGCTGAGAAGTGAAACATCCACCGCGCGCCTGTCTGAAGAATCTCTCTGGAGCGCACGCCTGTCACCAGATCTTGGGTAGCTGCTTAATTTGTATTCATGATGTGCAACAACCAGGTTTCTGACTTCGGGAGGGGAAAATTTAGCCAAGATGTTATGCCCATTGCGCGGATGCTCATGCAAAAGCTGTAGTTCCTTTTCACCCAGCGTTCCAGGCTTGTCAAGAATCCATCCAGGTATATCTATTTTGCCAATGTCATGCAGCAGTCCGCCATAGCCTAGCAGGCGAAGGCTATCATCATCAAGGGAATATGGCCCGCCAAGAGCGGCGCTCATAATCCCGACGCGAATGCTGTGATGGTATGTAGGCTTGTGATGCTCGCGCAGCCGCTGCAGCAGCTTATGAACCTTTTCTTCTTTCAGCAGAGACATGATTAAAGAACGGCTCTTTGCGGTTGCAATCAGTTCCATCAGAATACAAGTGCAGGCTTATATTTAAGATTTTGCGTAAATCCAGTGAGAACGATTCTATTTCTTGGCGCCTTCAAACCGCTTGCTCCACTTTGTATGGATGGCCTTTCTTCCCAGCTTGGTGTTTTTCTCGCATTTTGAGCTGCAGTAGTTGAAAACTCTTCCGTCATCCTGCACAAGCATGATGCCAGTTCCTCTCTCAATTTCATTGCCGCAGAAAGAGCATTTTGCCATTGTCAAGATCCTGAGCTTGCTCGCCCGCTCTGCGTCAGCTTTCTTGCCTCAATCTCAGTTTCCCTGAGCATTAAAACATCTTTCTCCCTGATAGGCCCTTTGACATTGCGCCTGATGACCTTTCCTTGGTCAGGCCCATCTAGAATCTTGCACCTCACCTGGATAATTGCCCCTCTGGTGCCAGTCCTGCCTACAATCTCTTCAACAACAGCAGGAAATGCAGTGGTAAATCTTATGATCTGCGCGCCTTTCTCTTCCTGCGCTGGCATCTTATTAATTGCCTTTGCCGGCGCTGCCTTCATTGCCTGTTGCTTTGGTTCTTCTGCCATCATTCCTTCAGCTGAGCCGC
>DATDZK010000020.1:0-4164 GCA_035288725.1 Candidatus Nanoarchaeia archaeon
TCAGTATCTTCCCTTTTAAAGGAAGAATTGCTTGAAATAAGCGATCCCTTGAGGCAATTGCCGTTCCTGCCGCTGAGGTCCCTTCCACAATGAATAATTCAGCATGCGCAGGGTCTCGTTCCTGGCAGTCAGCTAATTTTCCAGGAAGATTCCCAGAATCAAGTGCAGATTTCCTTCTTGTCAGTTCCCTTGCCTTTCTTGCAGCTTCCCTTGCCTTCGCAGATAGTATTGCCTTGCCAATTATTGTCTTCGCTACCTGCGGATGCTCTTCGAAATATGTATGCAATGCATCATACACTGCAGAGTCAACCAGCCCCTTAATCTCAGAATTTCCAAGCTTTGTTTTTGTTTGCCCTTCAAACTGCGGATTCGGTATTTTCAAGGAAAGAATGGCAGTCAATCCCTCTCTTGCATCTTCCCCTGTCAATTTGATGTCAGTAATCTTGTTTTTCCTGATGTAGTCATTGATGCTTCTTGTCAAGGCAGTTGCAAACCCAGAGTAGTGTGTTCCACCTTCCACAGTATTGATGTTGTTGACAAAGGAATGAATATTTTCAGTATAGCCGTCAGTGTATTGCATCGCAACTTCAATCTCTGTGTGGTCAAAGCCTTTTTGCAGGTAGATAATTTCAGGATGCAATGGCTTTTTTGCTTTGTTGAGATGGCTGACAAATTCCCGGATGCCTCCCTGGTAGCAGAATTCTTCTTTAACTGCAGAGCGCTCGTCTTCAATTATTATTTTGACTCCTTTGTTCAGATAAGCTAATTCTTTCAGGCGAGAGGCAACAATCTCATACTTGAATTCTGTAGTTGTAAAGATAGTCGCGTCAGGCAGGAAAGTTACAGTAGTGCCTGTTCTTCCCTGGTATTCCCCAATGATTTTTACTTCAGTAACAGGAATTCCTTTCTCATATCTCTGAGAATAAATCTTGCCGTCTCTTTTTACTCTAACTTCAAGCCAGGTTGATAAGGCATTTACAACAGAGACGCCAACACCATGCAGCCCACCAGAAATCTTGTAAGTCTTCTTGTCAAACTTCCCGCCAGCATGCAGCACAGTCATGACGAGTTCAAGCGCAGACTTGCCTTCTTGTGGATGAATATCTACAGGGATCCCTCTGCCATCATCTTCTACAGCAGCAGATCCGTCTTTGTTGATGCGAACAAGGATGTAAGTGCAGTGCTCTCCTAAAGCTTCGTCAAGGCCATTGTCTACAACTTCCTGCACAAGATGATGCAGTCCTCGCTCTCCGACATCTCCTATGTACATAGCAGGCCTCAACTTAACTGCTTCCAATCCCTTCAGCACTGTGATGTCTTTAGCAGTGTACTCTGCAAGGTTCGCGTTCGTCTCCTGACTAGGTTCTTTCATTTTTTTGAAGGTAAAAATCGCTATAAGAATAGCTTGTCGTCAGGAAGGAACCATGCTATAAAAGTCTTTTTCCTGCTAGAGATGCATTTTAAGGTCATTCCAGCCCTTCTGGAGGCAAGAAAGTGTTTTCAAAAAGTTCAGGGAACGCTATTCTCGGATAGAAGAGCAATGCTAGGGCATGATTTCTGTTAAGTTTATAAAGAAATTCAGGCGCGGTTTTTTGTAAGGATGTAATGTTTTTTTCTTGTCTGGCAGAAGACATTGTCAAGTGCTACAAAAGAGACGAATATCATGATGGCAGCAAAGAAATATTTCTGCTGGTATAATCCCAAAAAGAAAAAGTAAAATCCAAGCAGTCCGATGATAGTGTAGAGTGTTTTAGAAATGTGGTAGGCAGGCTTAAGTTTCATGAAAAACAACAGATGTTATCAAATATAAACCTTAGCAGGCTATTTCCCCTTCATCTCGACATACTGGCATCTTCCGCAGTAATGCCTGTCCTTGTGCTCGCCCATGAATATGCCTGCTCCGCATTTCGGGCACGATCTTTTAATCCGTTCAAGCTTGTCTCCAGAAACTTTGTAAGCCTTCCATCTTTCGCTTGGCTGGTGGTTCTTGACCTTCTTTTTTGGCATTTTATGCTTTTCCTGCAGATGTTGGGGCTGCTTCTTTCTTAACCTTTGGCTTTCTGTAGAATAATGAATGAGAGTTTGCATCACTGTATGCATAGAATTTTACAACTACGTTTCCCCCGCCAAATGCTGACTTAACGCTTTGCACATCCACAAGCTCTTCCCCTGTCTTAAGCTTGCTCGCAAGTGCTTTCTTGACTTCTGCCAGCGAAGGCGTTGTGGGAATACCGCTGATATGTGCAACTCCTTCCTTTCTTCCGCACAGCTTGTTGTCATGCTCTGACTGTATTGTAAGTTCCATATCTACACCTTTATCGCATACTCCCCTTTCTGCTTTATTCCTGTTTTCTTTGCAATCTCGCTTTTCTCAGCATCAATGATGTAAACCCTTCCCTTCCAGTTTTCGCTGAAGTCTGTTCCCTGGCAGATAGTGCATTTCGCTCCCTCAACTAGAATCTTGCATTTCCTGCATGCTTTCTTTGCCATTTATTTCTCCTTCTTTCCAGCTTCCTTCTCTTTCTTCAATTCTTCCTCAACCCACTGCAGGTTCCCTAATCTAGGCTGCCTCATTGTCAGTCCTATCTTTGGGTTCCCAGCCTCCTTGAAGCTAACAGCTATTATCCTCGCCCTGCACTTGTCATTTGCCTTCAGGCTTCTCTTGCTTTCCTTTCCTGTCAGTACATTGCTTTTTGAAAAGCTGACAAAGTCATCCATTGTCTGGCTGATGTGTATCATCCCGTCCAGGGCACCCATGTCCATGAAAGCCCCGAAGTCAGTGATTTCCGAGATTTTCCCAAGCACCATCTCCTGCATCTCTGGCTTGAATGTCAAGACCTTGAATGAGGTGTCATAGTATGCAGCCCCGTCTCCAGGAATTATTACTCCCTCTCCTATCTTTGTAATGTCAGTAATTCCAATAACTGCTCCTAATTCTTTGGTTACTATTCCATCGTATCTCTCTTTGATGCTTGCAAGAATGCTCTCCTTTGTATCGTTGCTGAATTTATTTGGTGGTACCCTGACATGGCTTTTGACTTCTACTTCATAATACATTTTGGACCTGGAGATGGGATTTTTGCCTTATCGTTATGATGCCGAAATTTGCCTTTTTAAGCTTTTCTTTTAAATCCTTGTCCTGCGTTGCCACATAGCTTCCTGGATAGCTGAGAATTGCCTTGTCAAATTTGCCTTCATTTCCTGTGCTGATTATTGCAAGTCTCTGTATGAATGCGTTTGCAAGCTTCTCGTCCTTCTTTCCTTTCAGCTCTTCCAGTGTGTTGCTCAGGATGCATATTTCAAATTGCTCGTCCAGGATTCTTGTAATCTCTTTGTTGATGTCAATCTTCCATCTTAGGCAGTTCAGCAGGAAGTCTGTGTCTAATATTATCTTGAGCATAGGCATATTACTTTTTTTCCTCGCTTAGAATATAGTATGCTCCTCTGAAGGATCCAATTTTCTTTATATAATCAAATTTTAACATTTCGTTTATATCTAGCCGTGCCGTCCCAAGGGAGACATTATTTATTTTCATATACATCTTAGTCTTTATGGATTTATGTTCTTTTAGGAATTCAATTGCGCTAAGCTGTCTTTCGTTTAAATCAACATATTCCTCAATGGGTTTTAAGGCATTTGGTTTATTCCGCAACGTTAGCCTGAAAAAATGTTCGTATATCCCAAATTCCGGATCAGTAAGACCATACTCTCGCATAGCATTAATCATTCTTGGAACACCAGAGCCTAAACCTTCAACGTAGCCATAGTCCCTTAATAGCCGATAACTGATCGGATTTCTCTGGGCAGAGAGAGTGCCAAATAATTCTTTAGGCAAATTCTGTGGTAACGAGCCAGGGTTTGTTATCTCTAATCTGTCGCTTAAGATATAAATCTGTATGGCGTCCTTGCTAAAATAGTCCCTATGGGCAACGGCGTTTACTATTGCTTCCCTTATGACCTCTAAAGGATATTGAAATTTTTCTTCTCTTTTTGCAGTTGATTTTATCTCAAAACTTATTGGAAGATGGTTTTTAACAAATGATAGGGATCTCTCGATTGCTTCAACTAAGTCAGACTGAACAAGTTCATGCGCGATTATTTTTACCTGTTCTATTCCGTCAAACCTAACTAACTTTATTTCAATTTGAGGATTAAAGAATATT
>DATDZK010000021.1:0-6013 GCA_035288725.1 Candidatus Nanoarchaeia archaeon
GCTGATCAGCACTACCGGATTACAGACGAGTGGGCTAAGGGGGTTTTTGACAAGACAAAAACTGCTTATGAAAAGGAAGGAAGGAAGTTTCCATTCAAGGACTTCAAGCAATACGGGCAGATTATCAAGAACTGGAACAAGGACTTCCTGATGGAAGGGCCTGTTGTCGCTATTGTGATTGAAGGGCCGCATGCAATTGAGCTTGCAAGAAAAATGGTAGGCAATACAGAGCCGAGGCAGGCATTGCCAGGGACTATCAGGGGGGACTACACTTTTGACTCGTATGCTGTTGCTGACAAGAAGCAGAGGCCTGTGAGGAATATCATTCACGCATCTGGGAACAAAGATGAAGCTAAAAGGGAGATTGCACTGTGGTTCAAGGAAAATGAGCTGCATAACTACAAGACGCAGCATGACAAGCACATCTAGAAATCTTCATTCACAATGTCTGCATATTTAATCATATGCTCAAAATGAGATCTTGCTCTGGGACCTAAAGTATTGCCCCTTTCCTTCATGAACTTCAAGAGATTGCTTTCAGGAACAACATGAACCTTGTCCAGTTCATTCTTCTTTTTGCGATGCTCGAAAATCTCCTCAACCTCCTCCCTTGAAGTGTTCATCTCTATAACATGGCTAACATTGTAGTCGCGATACGGGACAATTTTGATTATTCCAACTGCCTGTATCTTTCCTGTTTTTTCTGAAGGTATTGTAGACTCAAACGGAAAGCCAAGCTCTTCCTCTCGCTCATCCATAATATTCGCCTCAAATATTGGGCTGCTCCATGCATATTCAAGACTAGGCATGATCCTTGGGTTGCCAATATCGATATAACCAGCAGGAGGAAGCTCCAATGTTCCGCCTACATCCTGCACATTCCTGCTGCGCTCCCCAAAAACATAATTGCGCTCGCCTGCTGGGCTCCTGAAGACTATAGCTCCGCTATTGCCAACAAGCCATAATTCCGGGCCAATGTTAGCTTTCTTTGATGCAACAGCATGCTTGTAATCTGTAACAAACAAATGCACACCCATTGTTTTTGTGCCTACAATATGCTCAAACTTCTTGACAGCGCACTGCATGCCATTGAAGAAGGTAGTGTTGCCCATACATTTTTCCTTTGCTGCTAGCTCATCCCAAAAGATATTAATCTTAGATTCAATGTCATCATCAAGATTTTTCTTAGGCAGGACATCTGCAACATAAACAGCAGTTGGATCTTCACAAACCACCTTAATCAAGTCTGGAGAAGTCCTGCAAAATCTCAGCAATTCCTTCCTTAATGACTTGTTCATGCAATCAATGCCTGAAATTTCTTTTAAAAGCATTGTGGACTGCTTGCAGCTATTAGTATTATTATTGAAGTGCATAAATCTTAAAAATGAGGATTCTTGCCAGAATGCATGCCACAGCAAAAATTAATACCATATGACGAAGGACAGGTTTCTCCCAATGCAATTGTAGGAGAGAACGTATCACTGGGATTAGAAAGCAAGATATGGTATTTTTGCGTTGTCTATGGAAATTCTGAAAGACCAGTCAGGATTGGAAGAAATACGCAGATTGGAAGCTTCAGCCAGATAAAGCCTGGAGTAAAAATAGGGGATGGGTGCAGGATACAGGATGGAGCAAGCATTCCTGACTTAGTTGAAATAGGGAACTATGTGTTTGTTGCTCCCAGAGTTACATTTACAAATGACCGGTATCCTTCCGCATTGAAAGTGCACAACCATAGCTACAAGGAATTGCCAACATATGTAAAAGACAATGCTGTCATTGGAGCAAGATCTGTGATCAATTCTGGAATCACAATTGGGAGATGTGCAGTCATAGGAATGGGAAGCGTTGTTACCAAAGACGTGCCTGACTATGCTGTTGTCATAGGAAATCCTGCACGCGTTGTTGGGGATGTAAGAGATGAAAAATTCAAGGACAAGTATCCAGAATTCTTCAAGCTATAAAGCCTGGAGCGCTGTGAGCACATAGACATTCACAATACTTTCTACAGAAGATCCACGCGAAAGGTCGTTCACTGGCTGCTTCAAGCCCTGCAAGATTGGACCTGTTGCTGTGAATCCTCCAAGATACTCAACTGCCTTGTAACAGATGTTGCCTGCATTCAAATCAGGAAAGACAAGCACGTTCGCATTTCCCTTGCCTGCATTCTTCAATGCTGCAGCTGAAGGGTTGATTGCAGCATCAAGCTGTACCTCTCCAATGATGTCTAGGCCAGGATTTTTTCTCCTGGCAAGCAGAACTGCCTTCTCCACTTTCTCAACAAGAGGATGCGTTGCAGAATTCAATGTTGAATATGACAAGAATGCAACTCTGGGCTCGATGCCAAGCTGGCTTGCGCTTTCTGCAGCGACAATTCCAATTTCAGCAAGCTCCTCTGCTGTTGGGTCTTCCTGCAAGCCGCAGTCAGAGAAGATGTAGTGCTGATTTTCCCGTTCCATCAAGAAAAATGAAGATGCTTTTGCAAGATCTTCCCTTACACCTATAACCTGGAATGCTGGAAGGAAAGGCTTTGTCTCGGAAGACAGGCCTGAAACTATGCCATCAATCTTCTTTTCCTTCAAAAGAAACGCTGCAAAATAGTGCGGCTGCTCCACCACTGTCAAGGCTTGTTCTAGGGTCATACCTTTGTGCTTCCTTAGCTGGCAATATTCCTCAGCATATCTCCTCAAATCAGGGTGAGTTAGTGGCAGTATTGACTCGACATGCGGCTTCCATTCCTCGCGAAACAATTCTTTATTAACCTGGCCAACAAGAACCACCCTACCCAAATCTTCTTCAAGTATCTGAGGGATAGCCTGATAAACACGCTCATCCTGCGTATCTGTAAATGCAATGCGAAGATTTCTTCCATGAATTCTTTTCTTGAGTATGTCAATTATCATTTTTCACCAGGTAGTTTCCTATTGCCAAATAATCCAAATGGCCGAGCTTGAAGGCTCTGATTGCGTCATATGGAGAGCATACGATTGGTTCTTCGTGCATGTTGAATGATGTATTCACCAACGAAGGGATCTTTGTTATCTTGTGATATGCCTCCAGTATTTTACTGTAGCTTGCATGAATATCCCTATTTATGAGTTGCGGACGTGCGGTTCCGTCTACGTGTACTGTTGCAGGGGAGTTTTGCTTCATGAAGTCGGTGCAGTCAAAGGTAATTGTCATGAATCTAGCTGCGTATTCTGCGCCAGCAATATTGTTGTAGCATTTCTTTGCAAACCTCTCCAAAGTGTATGGAGCAAAAGGCATCCACTCCGTTCTATTCAATCTCTTATTCAGCCAGTCGTTCACTTTTGGGTCTGTTGCAGGATAAATAATTGATCTTGCACCTAATGCGCGAGGACCATATTCCATTGGGCCATTGAAGTATGCAACAACCTTGTCTTTTGCCAGGATTTCAGCAACCTGCTCCTCAATGTCATCAATATATTCTGCCTTCAATCCCTGCTTGCCAAGCTCTGCCTTGATTTCATTGTTAGAATATTCAGGCCCGAAGTATACATCATGCAACTCATACGGCTTAGCTTCCCCTTCCAGCATTGAACAGTGCAATGCAGCTCCAGATCCTGTTCCGCCATCGCCCATATGCGGATGAATGAATACAGAAGAAGCCCCAGCCTCCAAAATTCTCTGGTTTAATTTTACATTGCCAAAGACTCCACCTGCCAATGATACATCCTTGATGCCTGTGATATCCATCCAATGCTTCACATATGCAGCTACTGTCTCCTCCAAGACGCGCTGGAATGCTGCTGAAAGATCTTCCTTGGAATATTTTTGCGTCAATGACTTGACCCAGCCGCGCCTGCCTATCATGGCAGAAGATTTGATTGTACCATTCTCGAACCACATCAGCTTCTTAATCTTGGCATATGCAGGACTATTCTGATTCCCATAAGCAGCAAGGCCTGTTATTTTTCCTTCATGCCTGCCAGGCTTGAAGCCGAGCATTTTTGTTATGATTGCGTAAAAAAATCCTGGAGAATGTGGCCAGGGCAATGTGTCCAGGCGGGTTAGCTGATTATTTTCCCCAATGGAAACAGAACCGCAGATGCCATCACCATGATTATCCACAGTAACAACCAAGCATCTCCTTTTTCCTGAAGTGAAGTATGCAGAGGCTGCGTGATTTGGATGGTGCTCCAATCTTATAACCTTCTTTCCCAACTTCTCAAAGACATGCTGCTGCTCTCTCTGGTATTTTCTGTACCATTTCATAGTCTTGTATACCCAGCGAGTCATCATGGCAGAAGACTTTGCTGCATAATATGGAGAAGTCTTGTACAATGATGGATCAAACATGGCAAACTTGATTTTAGAGAACAATTCTGAAGCCGGAATGTCTGATACTGCAATTACATCAATTTCTTTTTCCTTGACATAATGCTTGATATAATCCAAGCTGCGATAAGGGAAGCCGACATGCATCTTTTTTCTGGATAAACGCTCCTCGTTGATGGCATGCGTGATTCTTCCTTTGTCAACAACTGCCATGCCAGTGTCATGAAAAAGAGAAGTCACTCCTAAGATTTTCATCCCTGCAGCTAACAAAAAACGCTTTAAAAGATTTATGGGCTTGACGTTTTTTAACCCGAACCTTCATAAGCTTTATAAAGTTAATTTCTCGAATTTCTGCAATGGCAAAAGGGAAATCTCTGAAGATTGTTGTCGGCTATCCACCCACCTTATCTTCCAAGGGAACTCCGCTTCTAAGCCAGAACAGGCAGTTCCAGTACTTCAATAATCCGACATTCTTGTTTCCTGTATCGCTCGCTACAGGAGCTACGTGGCTGCGCAATGAAGGATGGGAAACTCACTGGAAGGACTGCATTGCTGAAGGCGTTAATGAAGAGGAGTTTTATTCTTTCCTTGATGAAGTAAAGCCTGACCTATTTTTCTTTGAAACAAAAAGCCCTGTGGTGAAAAAACACTGGCGGGCTGTTGGCATCCTGAAAGACCGCTATCCGAAGATGAAGATCTGCATGATGGGAGATCATCTTTCTGCATTCCCTGAAGAAACTATGAAGAAATCAAAACTAGACTTCCTGATTTGCGGAGGATATTATGACTTTGCCATGGTTGAACTTGCAGATGCATTGGAAAACAACAAAGAAATACCGCGAGGCATCTGGTACAGGAAAGGAAAGAAGATTGTTGAAAACGGAAGATATGAACTGAAGAAACCTCTGGATGTTGCTCCCATTGTTGATCGCAAATTCACTCGCAATGAATTGTATCAGAAAGAATTCAACCTGATAGGCAGGCCCTTGGCGTACATCATGTCAGCAAGAGACTGCTGGTGGGGAAGGTGCACGTTCTGCTTCACTCCTGAAACACTCGTTATGACTAAAGATGGCACTAAGCAGATCAAGGACATTACCCTTAATGATGAGGTCATTACACACTCTGGAAAATACCAAAAACCTGACTTTATATTTCAACGCGACTATTCAGGAGAACTAATCAAAATTAAGGTTGATGGCATACCTGAGCTTCGCTGCACACCTAACCATAGGATATACGTAAAAAAGAACAATGAAGAACAGACTATAGCAGCAGCGGATCTCAAGGAAGGAGATCTTGTTATTTCTCTTTTTAATCAACAAGCGCACAATATCCTTACAAAGAACGACCAGAATACAGTGCAACTACATAGATTATCCAGTGAGAAATCATTCTTGCCTATCAAGAACATCTCGCACGAAGAATACTTCGGACCAGTCTACAACATTTCAGTACCAAGAGAGCATTCCTATACTGCCAATTTGTTAAATGTTTCTAACTGCGTTTGGGACCATACACTCTATCCGAAAGGGACGTTCAGAGCCCGCTCGCCTGAAAATGTGATGCAGGAAGTGAAGTACCTTGTTGACGAATGCGGGGTGCAGGAGATTTTCGATGATGCTGGAACGATTACTGTAGGGCCGTGGCTGAAGAAATTCTGCGACTTGATGATTGAATCTGGATATAATAAGAAAGTAATCTATTCCTGCAA
>DATDZK010000022.1:0-4700 GCA_035288725.1 Candidatus Nanoarchaeia archaeon
TGGGAAGTCCTCTATAATCGAGAGAATCGCTTCTATTTCCATCACCAAAGGGGAGCCTGGATTAATCACCCAGAGCATCCATTCCTACAAGGTGAGCATGGAGGCAATGCAGAAGGTCATGCAGTCCTTGCAGAAATCCCAGGTGAAGATTCCGGGGTTTTTATTGATAGACTCCCCAGGCCACGCAGCATTCAACAACCTGCGGAAGCGTGGAGGTAACCTGGCAGACTTGGCAGTTCTTGTTATAGACCTTAACCAGGGCATCCAGGACCAGACACTGGAGTGCATCGAGATTCTCCGCTCGTATAAGACGCCTTTTGTAATTGCAGCAAGCAAGCTTGACCTGATTCCAGGCTGGCATCAGCTTAGCCAGAATTTTGCCCAGAACCTTGCAAGGCAGCGCGCAAGCATCCAGGAAGAATTGGACAAGCGCATCTATGCAATAGTTGCAAAGCTTGCAGAATACAGCTTGCAGGCTGAGCGCTTTGACAGGGTTGATGACTTTGCCAAGCAGGTTGCAATTGTTCCTTGCTCAGCATCGACAGGCGAGGGCTTGCCAGAGCTGCTCATGGTCTTGACAGGCTTGGCGCAAAAATTCCTGGAAAAGAAGCTTGACATTGATCCTGCACGTGAAGGCCGTGGCACTATTTTGGAAGTTAATGAAGAGAAAGGCCTTGGGCTGACTCTGGATGTGGTGCTGTATGACGGCACTCTCTATGTAAATGATCAGGTTGTCATTGGCACTTTAGGAGAGCCTTTAATCACAAAGGTGCGCGGCTTGTTTGATTACGAAGGCAGGAAGCTTCAGCGCGTCCAGCAGGTATCTGCAGCAACAGGAGTCAAGATTATTGCTCCAGGCATAAAGAATGCAATTGGAGGCATGCCATTAAGGGTTGTAAAAGGAAATGTAGATGAAGTAAAGCAGGAAATAAGGAAGGAAGTTGAGCAGGTGACTCTTGAAGTTGACAGCGAGGGCATTGTTGTCAAGGCAGATACTTTGGGGGGGCTTGAGGCTCTTATCGGATTGCTGAGGAATGCAGGCATCAGGATAAAGCGCGCATCCATTGGTGAGATTACCAAGAAGGACATTTCAGAGGCAGGCTCAGAAAATGATCAGCTGAACAAGGTTGTTGCTGGATTTAATGTTTCATCCATGCAGGCAGCAGAGGCAAAGGTCATATGCAGCAATGTCATCTACAAGATCATAGAGGACATATCTTCCTGGAGGGAAGAGGAGAAGAAGAGGATGGAGGCAAAGGAGCTTGAGAAGGTGGCCAGGGCTTTCAAGGTGCAGATTCTTCCAGGATGCATTTTCCGCCAGAGCAATCCTGCAGTGGTTGGGGTCAGGGTTCTTGGGGGCATAGTACAGGCAAATACTCCCTTGATGAAGAAGGATGGAAGCAAGGCAAGCTACATCAAGAGCGTCCAGATGCACAATGCTGCAGTGGCAGAAGCTAAGAAGGATGACGAGGTTGCCCTGGCTATTCCTGACATTATCTGCGGCAGGCAGGTCAGGGAAGGGGATGTTCTTTATTCAGACCTGGATGAGCAGCACTTTCTTAAGCTCAAGCAATTGAAAAGATATTTAAAGGAAGATGAAATAGAAGTCATTAAGGAAATAGCTGAAATCAAGCGCAAGGAAAATCAAGTATGGGGGATTTGAAATGAGTGTTGCAGTGAGAAATGTGAACAAGCTTGAGTCTTCGCAGCCAGGAGGATTGCAGTATGCTTTTTCGCAGTTAGGCAAGCCAGAAGAAGCAAGAATAGAATTTTTATGCGATTCAATAATAGGGGAGATAGAGCACATAGGAAATGGCAGCAGCCTTTCCCAGCATCTTGGAAATCTTCGCGGTGTGCTTGTTGTTGAGAAGCGAGAGTCACATACAGGGAGAATTTTTCCTTTTGTTTCAATGGTTACTATAGATGATGATGCAAGTTATGTAAGTGAAAGTCTTGAGGCTGGATTTTCTTCTTACAACAGGAAGATGCTTGGGATCAAGAATCCTGTAGCTGAATCTGCATACTAATGATATGCGGCAGGGAATAGCATATTCTGCAAGCAGCAAGCAAAGGAAATAAAAAACAAAAAACACAAGCCTTTTAAAAGGAGTCTTTCTCGTGCTTTACATGCCGGAAATTAAATGCGTTATCAATGATGCAAAAGCAGGGAAGAGCTATAGCAAGGCTTTGGAAGACCACATTTTCTCAGGCAGGAAGATTGGCGACAAGGTTTCCGGAGGTGCAATAGGCCTTGCAGGCTACGAGCTTGAAATAACAGGCGGCTCAGATTCTGCAGGAATTCCGATGCTGAAGTCTCTGGACATGGCTGCAAGAAAGCGCCTGATTCTAAGGAAGGGATTTGCATTGCGCAGGGGAAAAAAGAAGAGCCTGCAGAAGGATGCAATATGCAGGCGTTCTGTCAGGGGAAACCAGGTGAGCCAGTTTACTGCGCAGTTAAACTTGAAAGTTGTCCAGTACGGAACAAAGCCCATTACTGAGCTGTGGAGCATTCAGCCAAAAGAAGCTGCTGCGCCTGCTGAGAAGAAGGAATAATTATTGCCTCATAAGAATCATTTCTAGACTCACTCGACATTTGACCCTAGAAAATTTATAAATAGAAATTATTGGAAAGAATGATAATCAGGTTAAAGGACATATTAAAAAGTAGATTTCGTTTTTATCTAAATAATAATTTTACTTCTAATAATTATTTTGGAGTTTTACTTATAGACACTTTTAAATACTTCTAATTACTACTAATTAAAATATGGATGTTAATCAAATTAAAGAGATAATATCAAAGGGTGAGACGCAAGAGGTTGAGTTAAAGGAATCTTTCCATAGTCATCAAGAAGTAAGCAAGATATTGTGCGGATTGGCAAATACATTCGGTGGGCTTTTATTTCTAGGTGTGAAAGACAACCGGGACATTCTTGGGTTGAAGGAAAATCTAGATAAAATACAACAGGAAATTTCCGCCGCAAACCAGAACATTTATCCAACCCCGCTCATTTCTATTGAAGTGCACAAGATAGAAAACAAAGCGATTATTACAGTTGTAATCCAGCGAGCTACAGACAATGTTTATCATACATTTCAAGGAGCAATCTACGTAAGAATGGGTAGCACAACCAAAAGGTTGGATGGTCAAACGCAGCTTGAATTTCTAAGAAACAAGCAGATTCTTTCATTTGACGAGTCATATGAATCTATGGCAAAAATAGAAGATGTGGATAAGGACAAAATTCATAAATATCTTACTCTAAGGGAGCAGGAAGATTTCTTAAAAGATCATAGCATAGAAGATTTTCTTATTAGCAGTAAACTAGCTTCTAGAAATGGTGGGTTCAAAATCAAAAATTCTGCAATGCTTGTTTTTGCTAAAAATCCTATCAATTTTTTTCCGCAAATAGAAGTTAAGCTCGTTCAATTCGCAGGAAAAGAGCCTGTAGATATACTATCGCATAAGCTGATACAAGAAGATTTAATAAGAAGTATTGAGGAATCTCTCGCATTCATAAAGAGCCATATTAAAAAGAGAATTAAAATTACAGATTCTGCGAAAAGAGAGGAAGAATATGAATACCCGATTAGTGTTATAAGAGAAGCAATAGTGAATGCCATTGCCCATCGAGATTATTTCAGCAGGGATTCAGTTCAAATATCTATTTTTGAAGATAGATTAGAGATAACTAATCCCGGATCATTGCCTAATGCCTTACCAAAAGAATTATTTGGAACAATTTCTGTCCAAAGAAATCCTATAACATACCGTTTCTTGCGTGATATGGGATACGTTGAAGGGTTAGGTACAGGTATATCAAGAATGAAAAACCAGATGAGAAAAGCCGGATTGAATGATCCAGAATTCAAATTTACTGAAAGTTTCTTCAGAATAATTCTCTCCAACAAAAAAGGTGTTAGAAAGCCCATATATGAAATAAGAGACCTCAATGAACGACAGAAGAAGGCTTTAGAATATCTCAAGAAAAACAAGTCTCTTAAGGCTAAAACCTACAGCGAAATAAATAATGTCTCATATGCCACATCTGTAAATGAAATCAATGAAATGATACATTTTAACTATATCAAAAAAATTGGCTCTTATCGAGGAGCATATTATATTTTGAAAAAGGAAGGTAAGTAAAATGCCGATATCGAAAGAAATCATAGATAACAGCGAAGGAAACAAATTGATTAGTTTCCTGAATAATACTTTGAAGGAAAACCCAAAGACAAAGTTTGGCATAGCGACAGCATTCTTTAACATTGAAGCGTTTGCCATGATTAAGGATAATTTGAACGGCGTTGAGAGGTTCAGGCTTCTTCTTGGAAAAACTCCAGAAATCCAGAACGAAAAAACACTTGGAGATGTTCTCATCCAAGAAATAAGAAAAGAAGTAGGAGACAAACAAACACCAGCAGAACGATGCGGAATAACCGTTGAAGGTAACCGATGGAACACCCTACTCTTGAAAGTCTTACAAGAAAGAAAAGTCCCGAACTTGACAGAAGAACAAAAACAAGCTAAAAGTTCCTAAAAATTGACAGTTACAAGAAGTTACATTTATAAAGCATAATTTATGCCCATACATCGCTCATCCAGAAAAGAAGAGAAAATTTGAAGAGCTATTCATAAAAATGGAAAATAAGAAAAGAAAAATCGCTTCAGGTACTGTCTTAGAACAAGAGTCTATGGA
>DATDZK010000023.1:0-11340 GCA_035288725.1 Candidatus Nanoarchaeia archaeon
AAAGTTCAAGCCAAGTACATTTGACTGGGCATTCGCTTCTGATGTAATTGAGCATGTGAAGGATGATTACAAGGCCATGCAGAACATTCACAGGGTGCTGAAGCCAGGCGGAAAAGTTCTGATTACAGTCCCGGCATTGGAATGGTTGTGGGGAAAGGATGATGACTTGGTGCACCATCAGCGCCGCTATACCAAGGCTCAGTTGCGTCGTTTGTTAATCTTAAGCGGGTTCAGAATAGAATTCCTGAACTACTGGAATATCTTGATGTTCCCTGCTGTAATTATCTATAAGCTTCTGAATAAGCGCCAGAGCGTTGCAGGATTAACGCCGATGGCAAACAAGCTGGCATATGCAGTATTGAGGGCAGACACAAATTTTATCCAGAATATTCCTGTTCCATTTGGAGTTTCTCTTGTTGCTGTTGGTACTAAGATATAGTCTCTAAGTTAGGACAAAAGAGGCAAGAAAGATTTTTATAGAAGGTTTGTTTGTAAATATGCATGGGTGCGGCGTCAAGTCAGTCAGGTATGGCAATGGGGGTAACTGTGACAGTGCATCATCCGCAAAGAGAGGGCGGCGTTGATCAAGAAGATTTATTTGAAGTTCTGCTGAATAAGATAAACGGCGCGTTTATCCAAGCTCCGTTGAAATTTTATAGATATGAATCAGGGAGTAATGTAAAATATGTAGTATATCTGGATGTAGGCAGTGAAATATATAGAATAGAAGTTGGAAACGTTATGGGCAGGTATTCACTCAAAGTAGGAAAAGGGATATTGCAAGCGCAAGATACAATTCAAGAGTTTCAAGCAAGTATATACAATGCTAGACTAGAAAATCTGTATAGGGATCTTGAGACACATGTAAAGCCTAGACTAGTTGATCAAGTTGCAAGTGCTCAGACTGCAGAATTGAGGAAGTTAAGGGAAAACCTTGGGCTAGAAGAAAAGCTTTCAAGTTAACAATCTTTAAAAATCAAATTTCTCGCTGTTTACTATGCAATCTAGCAAGTGGGTATGGATTTTAGTAGGAATTGCATTAGTTATCCGCCTGTTGATGCTAACATTGCACCAGGCTGTTGAAATCGATGGCGCCTACTACATTGCTATGGGCGAGAACTTTATACATGGAAATGGCCTGAAGGATATTGAAGGCAATGTCAACACAGTATTCATGCCTCTTTATCCAATCTTAGTTGGGATCATTAGCTTCTTGATAAAAAATGGAGAGATGGCGGCTCGCTTGATCTCTGTAATCTTTGGGGCATTGCTGGTTCTTCCAGTGTATGGGCTAGCAAAAAGATTCTACAATGAAAAGATAGCATTGCTGGCTGCATTAATTATTGCAGTATATCCAGCATTGGCATACATCTCAACCATAGCCTACGCAGATTCCTTGTATATCTTCTTAATCACAAGCGCAATGTACTTTGGTTATCAGTCATTGCAGACAGGCAAAGCAAGGCATTATCTTGCAACAGGCGCATGCTTCAGTTTAGCTTATCTTGCTCGCCCGGAAGGATGGGTATACATTCCTCTGGTGGCAGCTTACATGTTATGGCATAAACGAGAGCATTGGAAAAATGCAATAAAGCCTGTGCTTTCTTTGCTGATAATTGCTCTGCTTATTGCTCTTCCCTATTTCATATTTTCTTACGCTCAAGCAGGGGATTTTTCTCTCAGCAGCAAAGGATATGTAATCTACAAGTTCAGGGCATATGAGCCATTCTCCCAGGAATATGAGTCAAGCATTTTCAGCTTGAACAAGGCCAAGGATGACATTCTGCTGAATCCTTACAAGGTAAAAGGAAGCCTGATTCAGGAAATTCTAGCCAACAGCCAAGCATTTATGCTCCGCTATTTCTCAGGCTTGTTCAAGGAATTGTATTTAGTCATCCCAAAAGTCTACCCCTTCATTATCTTTTCACTGTTTGCGTTTTTCCTGCGCCGCTGGAATAGGGAAGAACTGAAGAAGGAATCTTATCTTTTGATGCTAGTGGCATATCCATTGCTGTTCTATCCTGTATTCTGGGTAGAGGCAAGGTACATGCTGCCAGTAATCCCTGTCATGACTATTTGGGCAGGTAAAGGCATTGTGCAGATAACGCAGCGCTGGAAAAGAATGCCTCTAGCATTAATCGTGGCAGGGATTCTCATTTTCTCTTTAGTTGGAAATGTTTTTGCAAGCCATCTTGTTGACAGCCGTTTTGAAAAGGTTGACCCTCCATTGGAGCACAAGCAGGCAGGGCTATGGGTCAGGCAGAATTATGATCATCCGCGCATCATGGAGCGCAAGCCATGGGTTAGCTTCTATGGCAAAGGAGAATTTGTAAATTTCCCTTATGCTATATACAGTGATCTTCTGCAGTATGCGTGCAATAATGATGTTGATCTAATTGTTGTTGACGAGCGCTACACCAAAAAGTTGCGCCCGCAGGTGGCATTTTTGCTTGAGCAGGAAACATCTGAGCTGCATGTGGTCTACGGCACTAATGTGCGCCATCAGGAAAATGACATTGTCTTGTATGAGATAGACTGCTCTAGGGCATAAGATGGTCTAGATGTAAGAAATCCAGTATCAATAGCATGAAATATCGTAAGTTTTATATATTACTTTGTATATACTAAATAATACTATGGATGCGATTACCATAAAAATGGACGAGAAAATGCTCAAGGAAATGGATCGAAAATTAGGAGAGCATCGTTATAGCACAAGAACAGAATTTATCAGAGATGCAATTCGCGATAAGCTTTCTGAACTGGAAAAGGAAGAGATATTGAAGAGCATTTCTAGACTAAGAGGTATTTCTAGAAGGAAAACAAGTGATCAAAAACTCCATGCTGCAGGGGAAGAAGCATTCCAGCTATTTGAGAAAAAATTTAAGATCAAATGATGTCCTGTGGTCTTCTTACCTTTACAATGTCTAACAATCTCTGAAAATGCCGATCCAATGTTATTAAAACTGCTTTATTGTCCCTAGCAATGAGGGCATGTGCTGCATCTTTTTTCGGGATGCCTCTTTTTGCTGACAAATCTTTTGCCTTTCTTATTTGTTTTTCTGTAGACTCTACCCATATGATAATGTGATTCAATTTTTCAAATAGCCCTTCAATCTCAAACAAGGGGTAGTCAGCTAACCTCAACTCTGCAACTACAAAGTCAGAGCAGATTATTTTATCATTATTTTTTGCGATATGGGTCATAAGTTTGTGAGCCAATTCTCCTTTTGGGAGATGAGGTTCATCTCTATTTTCAAAGAAATCCATCCAAATGGATGTATCAAAGTAATAGTTCATGCTGCACAAATTTTGAATTTTCTTTATAAGCTTTCTTGGGTCACTTGTCGAGTATATCCATTGTCGAGTATATCCAGTAGCCCAGAAGATTTCCAGATTTTCTGAAAAATTTCTTATTTATTGTGCAAAGCCAGAATATGAGCAAACTATAAAAAGCTCTGGAAGTCCATAAGAATCAATGGATGCAGCGCAATCACGCAAGCAGAAATTATGGTCATTACTGAAGAATAAGCAGGTATGGGTGATAGCTGCGATTCTGGTGTTTGCATTTATCCTGCGTTATGTTGTCGCTATTTCCAATGAGCCGCCTGCACAATGGTGGGACTCAGGGGATTATCTGACAGGAGCAAAGGAAATCTGGAACATTGCAGAGTATGACACTTACACATTAAGCCCGCGCCGCCCATTTTTCTTAAGCGTGCTGTGGGGATTTTTCCTGAAGCTAGGAGGAGACGACACTATTTTGTTGTTTGTCTCAGTGCTATTTTCATTGGCAGTTGTCTGGCTTACATATAAGATTGCAAAAACTTTATTCAGTCAGGAAGTGGCATGGATATCAGCAATATTGTCAGCAGTATTTTGGCAATATATTTTTCACACCACTAGGTTGTTGACAGACATTCCTTCGCTTGCGTTCATGCTCGCTTCCTTGTATTTCTTCTGGCAGGGCTATGGTGAGGAGCGATCAAAAAAGGATCTGATATTTGCAGGGTTGTTTTTTGGATTGGCATGGTTCACGCGCGCTGCCAGCTTAATATATATTGTCCCATTGTTTGCCGTTGTTCTTGTCAAAGACAGATGGAAGTTTGTTCTTAACAAGAAACTGTGGCTAATGGTGCTGGTAGCTGTCATTGCAATCTCGCCTTTTATCATTTGGTTGTTTGCAGAGTTTGAAAATCCTGTGCAGAAGTTCACAGGCATTGGAGGAACAGAGCAGCGCTTCGCAGGCAGGGGCCAGCTGAAATATCTTTGGGAAAATCTAGATCATATTGCGAATGATGTTTTCTCTCCAGCAATTGCAGGTAAATTTTTCAGCGCTCGCTTTCTAGGTTTTCTGGCAATTCTTGGGGTGTTTTTCTTGTCCAGCAGCTTGTTTTTTGGATTTGATGTTATGTGGAAAACCAAGAGCAAGGAATTGTTGAAGCGATGGTTCTTGCTGGTATGGTTGTTGACGCCTTATGTATTCTACAGCTTGACAGGTGCAGGTGTAGAGGACCGTTATCTATTTGGCATGTTTCCCGTGTTGTTCATGGCTTTTGGAGAGGCATTGGTAAGATTGAAGAATGCAATTAAGCAGAACAAGGCCATTGCGTACGCAATTATTGTTCTTATTCTATTGGCTATAGGTTATTTTCAGGTGGATGTAGGCATTTCAAGTGCAAAATCAGCTCGCTACGGTTTTGCAGAAATTGCCTATGCCGGAGCCTGGATAAAAGCTAATTCTGATTCTGATGATGCAGTTATTACATCCTCTAAATACCAGAACATGTACTACAGCGAAAGGAATACTTATCCTTTTGTTGAAAAGGCAGAGGATCGTGAAAATGCCTCGTCATTCATTCCTTATTTGGAGAAGATTAATCCTAAGTTTGTTGTTGTTTCAGTATATGAGCCTGCATTTACCCCGCCTTGGGCGTATGCATTCCCGCAGGAGCATCCAGAATTGTTCCAGCCAATGCAAGCGTACTATGACTCAAGCAATAATCCTAGATTAGTCATTTATGGTTATATGAAGCATCCTGCATTCCAGCAAGCAAACAAAACTAATTCCTGACAAGTTTTAATGGCAAGGTAAACTGAATATCCTTCAAATCCTTTGTTCTCGCCTTGAAACTAAATACAGCAACGCCTCGGAGTTCTCTAGTTTTTTTGTCAATAATCTCGAAAATGCCGTCCCCTACATTGTCAAAGAAGCACTTGGAAATGTCACCAGAAGTAATCTCTAGGAAGTCTCCTTCTTCGTCATAATGAAATTTTAGTGTGTTTGCCATGGTTCTCCAGTTATTTTGTTAGTAAAGAAAGCTGTGATTATAAATCCTTCGCCATTCAGGGCTTTGCACATTAAATCCTTGTTAAAACCTTGAAAAGTCGTTCTGCACAATAAATGCCTGTTTTGCACAATAAATATATACCCTGATTCTCTCTACTTTTCATGGTCATTACTCTAGTTCCAGAAATAGATATTAAAGAAACACTTCAAAAGATTTCTGAAATGGGATTTGTCCCAACTTTGCGTTCTGATGATACAGGTATAGGATATACTTTAGAAATACTAATGTCTATTAAGGAAAACAATTCGGGAGAGGCTGATTTAAAGTATCTGGGTCTTCCTGTAGAATTAAAGGCTCAAAGGAAAAGTGCTTCTTCAAACATTACTCTTATTACAAAGTCTCCTAATTGGAAGCCTTTACCTTGTAAGAATATCATAGAAAAGTACGGTTACAAAGATGTAAAAAAGCGACAGGGTCTCAAGGTTACTTTGAAAGCAACTGAATTAAACTCTCAAGGATTAAAATTTGAGATTACGAATGGAAATCTCAATATTATTCATAAAAAAGATGGAGTTATTTGTTATTTTGTTCTTGATGAACTTATGTTAAAAATAAGAGAAAAGTTATTTGAAAACTTATTATTAGTATTTGCTGATTCAAAGAAAGTTAAAGGTATAGAAAACTTCCATTATAATGAAGCATATTTGCTTACTCACTTATGCGAAGAAAAACTTAAAGAACTCATTAAAAGCGGTTTTCTCGTTTTCGAGTTTAGAATGCATATCAAAGAATCTGGAAGTGTCAGAGATCATGGTTCTGGATTTAGGCTCAATAAGAGACATATAACCCAATTATATGATAAGAAAGAGAAAATATTATAATTTCTCTAAGACTATTATCCATTCTTCATTCATAGTAGAAGAGTGATTTCCTACAATATTAGTTGGGCTGTTCCTTTTTGGCATTCTTTTGTTTGGGATACTTCTTATGAAGGTGTTATGGTGTTTGTAGTGGTTTCTTACTTGGAAGAGTTCTAAGATTATTTCATCAGTAGGGATTTGAATATCTTTAACAGTTCTATTCCCTACAACAAAACATAGGAATGCTCCCTTCTTTGTTACTCTATGCATTTCATCAACACATTTATCAAAGTCTACATAGAAACTTAAGACATCTTTTGCCCTCTTTGGATCTTTTTTGGCTATTTTATCTAAAGTTTTGATTAAAGTTAATGATGGGAGTTCGTGGTTTAATTCTTTAGTGGGAATTCCTCCTAAGCTTATTTTATCTATTCCTAGTACTTTTTCTTTGCTATAGCCTATCCATTGTAGTGCTAGACGGGAAAACTGTCCATATGCTACTGTAGTCCTGCTATCCCCGTAAGGTGGGGAAGTCACAATTAAGTCTACTTCATTGTTAGGTATGGATGTTTTATATCTTGAATCTTCTGTTAAGATCTTTACCTCACACTTATTTCTTTCTTTTAGGTATTCTTTCATAGAGTTAATATTTTCTCGTGTTTTTTTGTCAAATTCTTCAAACGTGTTTGGGTTATGTTTTTGGAGCATTTCTTTATTCATTCTGTAAAGTTTGTATTCTCTTTTTCTAGTGTTTGAGACTGTTCTTACTATTTCTGAAAAGACGACTAAAAAGAAGTTTCTTACATCTTCGTTGTCTATCTTGCCTATGTTCTTCCTTAAAATAGCTAGGTCTAATGTTATTTCTGGTTTGAACCAAAAGTCTAAATTGAAGAAGTTGGGTTTTTCTATGTTTGCGATTGTTGGACTGCTTTTATCTTCAAGAGATCGTTTCATTAAAAGCATATACTCTTCTAGTAATTCTTTTTCATCAAGAGGAGTAGTTTTAACCTTTGAAATTAGTAAGGCAAGAGGATTGATATCTATCCCATATGCTTTTTTAAAGTTTTGATGTAAGGTAGCTTCTAAGATACTAGTACCAGAACCCATGAAAGGATCTAAAAGAACTTTTGCATCAGAACCATAAGTAGAAATGAGTCTTCGGGTAATTTGTGGGATCATCATAGCTGGATAAGTGTGGAATCCATGATTACTCATCTTAGTGAACTCTTTTCTAAAATCCCAAGAAGGATCAACTAATTTGTCACCTCTTTCTAATAATTTTTGAGATTGCATATCTTCTTTATTGTCTCCCCCCTTAATATAACTTTTCATGAAATTTCCGAAAATCTTCCGGAATTATAGTAAACACTTCCCATCACATCTTACTTCAGGCAACCCCATCATTGCCAGCACAGTAGGAAACAAATCCACCATATGAGCTTCCTGCTTTCCTGAAGATCCTTTCACAAGGTAAAACGATTTCTGTTCTTTCGGGCTCCACCCATGCATTGCTTTGTATCCTATGCTCTTTGTAAAAAAGCTAGGGCTAAACACAATGCCTTTCTTTGCTAAAAACACCACATGGCTTGTTGCAGGCAGGTGAAATGCTCGCTGGTCAATAATATCCCCTTCACCAATGCACTGCAGTTCATGCACTACTTTCTCTCGTGCATCAGCAGTATGGAACCAGAAGCGTGCGTATGTGCTTGCAATGAAATAAGTATAGTCCTTTCCAAATTTCAAGTCAAGCTTTTGTAGTGCAGCTTCAAGATCAAATTGTTCCTGAATATAGTCCATGCCGTGGTCAGAGAAGAATATCATCTGCTCTTCATCCAGCTCTTTGCAATAGCCATCAATCTCTTTAAGTTTTTCCTTTACTTCCTCAGAATCAGGGCCATAGATGTGCCCAAGCTCATCCAAGTCCCCAAAATGAATGAAGTTGAAATCCGCATGTAATTTTCTTGCATGTTCCATTATAGTTGCAGCATCCTTCTTGAAAAATATCCTGCTTCTCCTTCCATGAGACACAAAAGGCCAGTCAACAGCAGAAAATGTCTTTCCAGCCATTTCAATGTAGTCAAAGATGGTAGGCAAGGGCAGGCATCCTTTTTGCATCCAGATATTTTTCATGGCAGGCTTAAAGAAGCGCGCTTTCTTCTGCGTTGTTTGCAAAGGGCTATAGAAGTACAAATTTCTTGAAATGTAGCGCAACCCGTTCGCTAGCATCTTGTTCTTAATCACAAAAGGAGCAGGACTTTTTCTTTTTTCAAACACGTCAATAACTCCATGCTTGTCAGGATGGAATCCAGTCATGAAAGAGGCAACAATGCTTGTGTAGCCAAAAGGCACTTCTAATTTGCCGTGCAGGTGCTGCTCTGCCAGCCCGCGCAAGTAAGGGGCATATTGCAGATATTCGCTTTTGAATCCATCAAGGAAGATGCATTTCATAGCAGCCTCTGCGTGTAGTATTTTCCATAGCAGTACAGTGTTGCATTCCGCAATGCCGAGAAATCTTTGCCCTGCACAGGAGCAAGGTAGTGCAAGTAGTGCTTTGCTTCCTTCAGCAGCCATGGCTCTTCAGGTGCATATAGCAGCAAGAACGCAGGCATGAACACTCTTACCCCAACGTCTCTCCATTTCAATAATGCTCGGGAATATTTTGTGCGCAGGAAATACAGTCCAGTCAGCCCATACTGCAAAGGCACTGCAGCTTTTCCAATTGATAGGTAAGGAACATGGTACTTCAATGGCAGTTTCTTGTAAATGCCGCGCATTAGCTCTTCTTTGCTGGTTGAAAATATCTTCAGGTCACTCTGTGCCATGTATCGAATCGTGAAATACATCGCATCTCTCGCTGCTTTCCAGAATTCGACAGCATCCTTTATCTTTGCAGGCTGGAAATCACACTTAATTTTTGTTGCAAATTCAACTTGCCTGGCAAGCTTAGGCATCTCTTTTCCGTAAGCCTTTTTGAACAGCGCAGCTCTTCCCCTGTAAGTGCCGGAGAACCTTTTGCGCAAGAGAAGCAGCGCCTCAGCGCACGCCATGAATGTCTTAAGCGCATAGTAGATTGCAATAAGCTTCTCATCTTTCCTGAACTTTCCTTTCAATCGTTGTTCGTCCATAGCCAGCAGCAGCAAGCACGATTTGTTGATCATGTGCCTCCACCCTTCAGACAATGGCAGGTCTTTCTCGCTGATGTCAATGATATCTCTGTAATCCTTGCCATGCAATAGCTGCGTGCTGTGCTTAATTTCATACGTGCGCGTTGTTGGCTTCAACTTAGGCAGGTCCTTCAGGAGAATTGCGCGCAAGTCAACATGGAAAAACTTCTTCCTCTGGTATCCTGTGCCATCGGTCTCGATAAACTCGCCCCCACCCATGCCAATGGCAGCAGAAGCCTTCTTCCCCACCCTGTCAAGTTCAGAATCAGGAATCTTCCTTTCAGTAATGATATAAATGTCAAAGTCATTGAACAAGTCTTTCCTGTTCAGGATTGTTCCTTCCCCTTTGCCAAAGCTGCCAAACATTAGCACGCTCAATGGATTCAGTTCTTGCACAATTATCTTGGTGACTATTCCTGCCTTTTCCTGCACCATTGCTTCAATCTTCTTGTTGTGCGTGGTAAACATCAGAAGTACTTCTCCTCGCGCATTGATAATATCCCCCCAATAACAGTGCCAATCAGCCCAATTACCCTGTTGATCAGCGCAAGCGAGAGCGCAACAGCAGGGTCAACTGCAAAAACCTTGTTGAACAGCACAGTGATGGCAAGCTCAGATGTTCCAATTCCGCCTATAGTGATTGGAATTAAGGTTACAATGGTTGCAATGGATGAAATGAAAATGAATGGCAGGATAGGGACATTGATGTTCAGCGCAAGCGCAATCAGGTACATCTGGAGATACAGCCCAAACCATGTTAGGATAGTGACAATAATTGGAACAATCACCTGCTGCGGGCGCAAGAGCGTTGCATGAAATGCTTCAAAAGATGATCTTGCCCTGTCCTTGAACCTTCTCGGAACCAGGAAGTAGAACACCCTCCATATAAAGAAGTTGCGCGTTGGCTCATGCAATGACAGAAGCAGGATTACTATGAGAACAAGAAACAGGATAAGGGACTGAAGGAATATGCCGTTGAAGTATTTCAGTGCCATGATTGATCCTAAAAACGCAAAAAAAGCAACAGTAAACAAGTCAAAAAATCTTTCTAATGTAACAGATGATATGCACGCCCCAATATCTTTTTTAGTCTTCTCTTTCAAATAGAAAATCTTGGAGAAAGTTCCGATTCTTCCTGGTGTTATGTTGCCATAAAAGCTGCTGATAAGATGCACTTTCAAGATGTAGGAAAAAGGCAGGTATATCTGCTGCCTGTGCAGAATCAAGTCCCATTTCCATGCTTGCACTACAATTATGATGAGCGCAAGGATGACGCTTAGCAGGACATAATTCCATTGCACTGTGGGCAGGGTCTTTGCAAGCTTGTCAAAGCCAACATGGTAAATCACATAGATGAATATTAAGATTCCAAGTAGCGGAAGGAACTTGCGGATATTTATTTTCATGTTAGTGTTACTCTTGCACTTGTCGTGAAAAATCCTTCAGGTGACCTGCAACTGCCTTCACGCCTTTCAGGGTGTAGAGAACGTCTTCAAAGGAGCGTATCTTGGTGAGATGTCTCAACACATACTCAGGATGCAGGAACACGTAATATATCTTTTTGCATATTGACTTCACTTCTTGCGGTGTCATGTCAGGCGTGGTAAAGACAGGCTCTGCCATGTCAAACCTCTCATAGTCATAAGGGTCCATTCCATTTCTAAACCACCCTTTCTCAATGCCCTCTTTCCATAACGGCGTTCCAGGGTAAGGCACAATAATTGTTGATTGCAGGACATCAGCATGTCCCTTCCTCATTAAGTACCTGGAGAGTTTTATAGTCTCAATCGCATCTTGCTTGTATTCCCATGGATATCCTACCATCATTGTCAGGTGCACAGTCAACCCTGCTTTCTTTGCGTCTCTGCAGCTGCTAACCACATCAGCTATTCTTGTTCCCTTGTCAAGCTTGTCAATGGTCTTCTGGCATCCTGATTCCAGGCCGTATTTAAGCAGCCTGAATCCTGCACGCGCCATGTGCTTGTACTCTTCAGCATTCACTGCGCCAAAGCGCATGTTGCAGGA
>DATDZK010000024.1:0-4036 GCA_035288725.1 Candidatus Nanoarchaeia archaeon
GATCCACCCGTACATGTTGGCATAAGGAAAATGTATGACAACAGATATGAAAGCAGCAAGCAGTATCACATACAAATACACATTCATCGTGGGCGTCAGCACTGCAAACAGCTGGCTGCCGATGAAAGCAAGAACAACCTCTCCCAGCTTCCCGTGCATGATTGCAAAGACAACAGCAGCCCCAATGCCAACATAAATGAGGAACATCAATAAATAGTCAATGATGTCCTTGGTTTCTTTCTCAAGTTGTTTTGCAGGGTTTATTTTGCTAAAAATATCGTTGCCTTTTTTCAGGTCTTCAACTGCTCGCCCAGTCAGGGAGCCGCCTTTCTCAGAAGTCCCGCCTCCTTCTCCTCGAATAACTTTTTTGATAGCCTCGACATTGCGGTTCAATGTTCTTGGAGACAATAGTTCAGGAATGCTTTCTATGCCGTCTTCAAATGGATTCCCGGATAATTTGGGTGGAGCCCCGTCATGGATGTCAGGAATAACATTGTCAACCATGCTCTTGCTGCCTGACTCGCCAGTGCCGCAGGACTTGAAGAAAAGCAAAAGCAGAATCAAAAGAAAAAGCAGGAGCAAAATCTGCTTGCCTTTGAAAAACCATCCAATGCCACCAAGAATGCCCCCAATCTTTCCAGGCTCGCCAGATTCAGGCCTGCGCCTTCCTCTAAGGAAAGTCTTGCCTCTTTCTTTCCAATTAAGCCATTTTTTGTGAGAGTACGCCTCCTCTTCAGCCTGGCTTACGTCCTCAACCCTTTCAGGAAAGGTTTCTTCTTCAGCTTCCCGTGCTTTTCGAAACGCTTCTCTTCTTTCCAATCTCCTGTCTTCACCAGGTTTCTCTGAATATGCTTCTCGTTCAGCTTCGCGCAATGTATCTTCTTTGCGTGCTTCATTTTCGCGCAAAGCTTCAGCATGGTCACGCTCAAGCTCTTCTTTCTTTTGCTCCTCAAGCTTCTTCAGTCTCTCTTCCTCACGCTTCTTCAGTCTCTCTTCCTCTTGTTGCAGAATAAAGTCTTGTTTCGCCTTCCTGTTAAAATAATAAGCAACACTGCACTTATCACAAATATTAAGATGACTAGCATTATTCAATCCATGATCAGGGCAGGACTTTAGCTTTGGTTTGTCAGCCATGGAGCTATTCCTCCACAGCAACTTCTAGATTAAGGATGTCAAACTCATTTCTCGGAATAATCTTCAGTGTATTCCTTCCTTCTATCAGTGACCTGCTTATTTCCTCTTCCCAAAGCCCGCCAGCAGTGTCCATTGCATGCAACACCCCATTAATAAGAATGTCTGCAACCATCCTCTCTGCGCCTTCAGCCTGCACTGTCACAAATGCATCAGCATGCCTGGCACGAACATCTGCATACAAGTCAGGAGAGACGCTGAATTGATAGGTCTGGAACTTCACTTGGTTATATTCCTTTTCCAGGACCATTTGCTCCAGCACATAGCTTCCTTTGTCAATCTCAAACTCAAGAGCATTTGTCCCTGCCTTGGTTGCGCTCAATGGCAAGTCTTGTCCTAAAGGCCCAACCTCGCAAACAACAGTATGCCTGTCAACAAGCTGCCCATTCAAATATATAGATATCACTCCTCTATCCTGTATCCTTCTGCAATTTGTAAAGTAAACAAGGCTTAATCTTGCCAGGTTAGGAAATTCTGTGCTTGTCAAGGTAAATGATCGCTGTTCTCTTGTATGCTCCAGGCTTTGCTGCAATTGCAATGCAACTTCCTTCAGCCTGTAAGTGTTGGATCCAAAGAAGTTAATCCCTACTCCTTCTGCGCTGAAGGTGATCCTGTTGTTCTTTCTTAAGTAAGTTGCAGGAATGTGTATTGGAACTGTCCCAGCAGCAATCTCCCCTTCGTAAACCAAGGCTCCATTAACCTCAATGGCTAATTTTCCCTCGCCATCAACAACAAAGAAGTACAAGTCTGCCTGCTGCACATTTGTATTTTCAAGTGCAAATGTCAAGGTCTTGCTGTCATCGCTCCAGAAGCTCTTGCTTGCTTCAATATCCTGCGCCAGGTAAACAGTATTTTCTTCATCATCCACATACAGGTCAACAGCGCCTAAAGGCTGCGCAACAACGCTGCCAACATAGGGAAACACGTGCCCAGGGCTTTCGCTCAATAAGGCATTCGACCGGTATGATCCGCGGTAGGAGTAGTCGCGTGCCCCTCCAGGATTTGTATAGTCTCCTGACCCAGGCCCTCCTAATATTGATTCATCTCCAGCAAGCTCAGCCTTGTCCTGCGTCGGAATAATAATGATGTAAATGACAAAGAACAGCAGGAACATCAGGATAAATCCAGCAGCCGGACCTGTCGGTAGCTCCTCTGCACCTCTCTTTCTGCTCATACAGCTAAAGCAAAGCTTTTTGTAGTATTTAAATATTGCTTTGAGAAAAGATGGTGGCGCATTCTGAAAACGAGAAGAGGCTTCTTGCTGCATATGCGCGAGCAAAGGAAGTATTTTCTGAGCAATTCGGGATTCCCGTGAAGGAAATGCCGACATTGGTTATTACTCAAAAGGCCATGCAGCCGCATTACGACCGCATGCATAATCTAATCAGGATCTCTTCTCAAGAAACAAGATATGGTGATTCTGTCGGAGAGGAACTTGGCCATTATGTCCGAGATAGATTAACAAACGATATGGGAAATATAATGCATCCCCCTTCTGAAAAAAGGAATAAAGAAATGACCACACACGAGTTTTTTGGGCTATTAGGAAGAATGGTTCTGTACAAAGGTCTTACCCTAAAAGAAAGGGAAGCATTGTTTGAAGGCTGCTATCCTGTATACACTGTTAATAATCAAAGGGCAGACGTACTCCGTGCGCGAGCAGGGCAGATTGTGCGCAGAAGTCTGCAGAAGACCAAGGAACGTCTCTTGGGACAGTTAATTGGGCCATATGAAAAATCTTATGGTGAATCTTTGGCAAAAAAAGATGCAACAGGAGCAGATTTCTGGAGGGAAAAGATTAAGAAAAGTCTTCCGGAACTGGCGGCAGTAGCCAGGGAAAGCGCAATAAATGCGCATGGGGGCATGGAAGAACTGCAGAGACTCATGAATCATCGCTACGATGCCTTAGTCCACTCTCGCGGCTACAAGTTTGCTGCGCAATTAGAGACAGATAAAGTGGATCTTAGGAGATTGTTTAGTCTCCCAGAACGAGATGTCCGCATGCGCTTCTTCCGCCCTGATCCCCATTATGAAGTTGATGCTCCTGCTCAAGCAGAGCCAAACGCAAGGAAAAAGAAGCTCGAGGAAATTGTAGCTATCTTGTTAGTCCTGGCAGTCAGCATCCCGGCATTCCTTGCTCCTTCTTTTACAGGATATGCAATAGCGCAAGGAGCATCTAGTATAGGAGTTTTGCTGCTTGGGCTCATACTTCTAGTGATATTCATGATAATCAAAGTGCTATGATGCACAAATTTGTAAACTTTTATGCAATAGCCAACTACTATCGCCTATGATGAAAAGCGTAACATTTAAATAACAGTTGTAATTATTTTGGTACATATGTTCCGAAAGAATAACAGATGGAAAGTGCTTCAGGTATTTTTTGACGATCCCCTGCCAGATGGGATCGGCTTCCAGTTGCGGGAAATCAGCAGAAAAATGAAGATATCTCCGTCTTCAGTAAAAAGATACCTCAAGGAGCTGGAAAAAGAAAAGCTGATCATATCAGTAAAGCACAGGATTCACGGCTATCCTGTATACTATGCAAATAGGGGTGCTGAAATCTTTAAATGGATGAAGAAGATAGACATCACGCTCAGAATAAGGGAATCTGGGCTGTTGGATTATCTCCTTCACTGCTGCATGCCAGAAGTAATAATCCTCTTTGGCTCTGCAGCAAGGGGAGAAGACATCAGGGAAAGTGATATTGATATCTACCTTCAATGCAAAAAGGAAGAACTTAATATTGGAAGATATGAAGCAATACTCAAGAGAAAAATCAATCCATTGTTCAGCGCAGATTTAAATAAGCTAAGCAACGAGCTTAAGAATAATATTTTAAACG